>NZ_JBHSGG010000034.1:0-76624 GCF_042654365.1 Coralloluteibacterium thermophilum | reverse complement strand
CCGCCGTGGACGCGGTGCCGGCCGGCCGCCTGCGCCTGGCCGCGCCGCCCGCGCTGCCGCCGACGGAGGCCGCGCGCGGCGCGCTGGCGCGCGACTGGTGGGTGTACAGCTTCTCGCAGCTGGCCCGCGAGGCCGACGGCGGCGCCGGGCCCGCACCGCTGGACACGGCGACCCGCGGCGCCGGCGACGAGCCGGCCGAGGCGGCGCCGGACCTGCGCTTCTCCGGCGCACGCTTCGGCAACGTGCTGCACGCCGCGCTGGAACGGGTGGACTTCGCCTGCTGGCGGCAGCCCGACGCGGTGCCGCCGGAGCAGCGCGCGATCCTCGCCGAGGCCCTGCGCGAGGGCGGCTACGGCGGCGACGAGGTCCTCGCCGACGGCCTGCGGCTGCTCGCCGAGCTGGTCGCCGCGACGCTGGCCGCGCCCCTGCCCGAAGGCGCGCGGCTGGCCGACCTGCCCGCCGCCGCGCGGCGCAGCGAGATGGAGTTCCACCTGTCGATGGCCCCGGTGGCCATCCCGGACCTGATCGCGCTGCTGCACGCGCACGACGTGCTGCGCGGGCGCCGCGGCTTCGGCCTGCGGGCCCGCATCGAGGGCCTGATGACCGGCTTCATCGACCTGGTCTACCGCCACGACGGCCGCTACTACGTGCTCGACTACAAGAGCAACCGCCTGCGCGACTACGGCGCCGCGGCGCTGGAGGCGGCGATGCGCGAGAGCGAGTACGACCTGCAGGCGCTGATCTACACCCTCGCCCTGCATCGCTACCTGCGGGCGCGCCTGCCGGACTACGCCTACGCGCGGCACATGGGTGGGGTGCGCTACCTGTTCTGCCGCGGCCTCGACGGGAGCGGGCGCGGCGTGTTCGCCACCCGCTTCCCCGAAGAGCTGGTGACGGCGCTGGACGCCCTGCTCGGGGGCGGCGCATGAGCGGCGACGCCCTGCTCGCGGCCTGGCAGCGCGGGGGCTGGCTGCGCAGCGTCGACCATGCGCTCGCGCAGTCCATGCGGCGCCTGCGGCCGGACACGCCCGAGCCGGTGCTGCTCGCCGCCGCCCTCGCCAGCCGCGCCCTGGCCTTCGGCCACGCCGGCGTGGTCGTGGCGCAACTGGACGAGCTGGCGCGCGAGATCGATCCGCTGCTCGACCTCCCGCCCCTGCCCGCGGCCGACGCGCTGCGCGCGGCCCTGTTCGCCTCGCCGTGGGTGGCCACGCCCGCGGCGCCGGAGGCCGACCGCGTGCTCGCCTTCGAGAACGACCGGCTCTACCTGCGCCGCTACTGGGACTATGAACGGCGGCTGGCGACGGCGCTGCGCCGCATCGCGGCGGGGGAGGGCGACGCGGCCTTCGCCCTGCCGGCGGCCGGCGGCCCGCAGCCGGACCTGTTCGCCGCGCCGGCCGCGGACGACGACGGCTGGCTGCGCGCGCGGCTGGCGGCGCTGTTCCCCGACGGCGATGCCCAGGCCGTGGCCGCGGCGCTGGCGCAGCGCCGGCACCTGCTGCTGGTCACCGGCGGCCCCGGCACCGGCAAGACCAGCACCGTCGCCGGCGTGCTCGCCCTGCTGGTGGAGGACGCCCTGCGGCGTGCCGCGCCGCCGCTGCGCATCCGCCTCGCCGCGCCCACCGGCAAGGCCGCGTCGCGCCTGGCGGAGGCCCTGCACCGCGGCGTCGAGCGCATGGCCGGCCTGCTGCCGGAGGGCGTGCGCGCGGCCATCCCGGCCGAGGCGCAGACCCTGCACCGCCTGCTGGGCTGGCGCCCCGACGGCTACCGCCACGGCGCCGACGCGCCGCTGGAGGCGGACCTGGTGGTGGTCGACGAGGCCTCCATGGTCGACCTGCCGATGATGTGCCGGCTCGCCGAGGCCATCCCGGACGGCGCCCGGCTGATCCTGCTCGGCGACCGCGACCAGTTGCCCTCGGTCGAGACCGGCGACGTGCTGGCGGCGCTGTGCGATGCCGCCGGCGGCGGCGACGCCCAGCCGCCCGCGCCGGCGGCCTGGCTCGCGGCGCGGGCCGGCCTTGCGGTGCCGGTGACGGCGCCGCGGACGGTGCTGGACGGCCACCGCGTGCAGCTCGCCCGCGTGCACCGGCAGGACGCGGCGATCGAGCTCGCCCCGCTCGCCGCCCACGTGCGCGCCGGCGAGGCCGAGGCGGCGGTCGCGGGGCTGGCCGAGGCGCGCTGGCGCGGCCTGCGCTGGGAACGCGGCGGCGATCGCGCGCTCCCGGGGCTGCTGCGCGAGCGCGCCCTGCCGGCGTACCGCCGCATCGCCGAGGCGCCGGACCCGCGCGCCGCCCTGCAGCGTGCGCTGGCCTTCCGGGTGCTCACGGCGGTGCGCGAGGGGCCCGCGGGCAGCGTGGCGCTCAACGCCCAGATCGAGGCCGCGCTCGCCCCCCGCGGCGGCGCCTTCTATCCCGGGCGCCTGCTGATGATCACCGCCAACAGCTACCGGCACGGGCTCTACAACGGCGACATCGGCGTGTGCTGGCCGGACCCCGACGGCGGCCTGTCGGTGTGGTTCGAGACCGGCCCGGACACGCTGGCGCACTGGCGGCCCTCCAACCTGCCCGCGCACGAGCCCGCGTTCGCGATGACCGTCCACAAGTCGCAGGGCTCGGAATTCGCCGAAGTGCTGCTGGTCCTGCCCGAGCGCGGCGCGCGGGTGATCGGGCGCGAACTGGTCTACACCGGCATCACCCGCTGCCGCAGCGCCCTGCTGCTGTGCGCCGACGAGGACGTGCTGCGCGCCGGCATCGCGCGCCGCACCCAGCGCGGCAGCGGCCTCGCCGAGCGCTTCGGCATCGGGTCCTGAACGCCGGCCGGGCGCGGGCCGGGGCCTGCACCCGGCCTTCGCGGCCGCCACGCCACGGTGCCGCCGCATGGCCGCCCGCACCCGCATCGATCCCGCAGACACCGCCGCCGAGGCGCGCGCCGGGGAGATCGCCGGGCAGCTCGAGCAGGCCGGCCTGATCTACGTCAGCGACCGCGAGCCCGGCTTCACCCGCCGGCGCGCCG
The DNA here is from genome assembly GCF_042654365.1 of Coralloluteibacterium thermophilum. Lineage (NCBI taxonomy): Bacteria > Pseudomonadati > Pseudomonadota > Gammaproteobacteria > Lysobacterales > Lysobacteraceae > Coralloluteibacterium > Coralloluteibacterium thermophilum. Next base: position 73,615 of record NZ_JBHSGG010000034.1, on the reverse strand, counting down.
GCAAGGGCTTCAGCTACCGCGACACCGCCGGCCGGCCGCTGCGCGATCCGGAGGTGCTGGCGCGCATCCGCGCGCTGGCCATCCCGCCCGCCTACACCGGGGTGTGGATCTGCCCGAAGGCGAACGGGCACCTGCAGGCGACCGGCCGCGATGCGCGCGGACGCAAGCAGTACCGCTACCACCCGCGCTGGTGCGAGATCCGCGACCTCGACAAGTACGGCCGCCTCATCGCCTTCGGCGAGGCCCTGCCGCGCCTGCGCCGCCGGCTGCGGCGCGACCTCGCCCTGCCCGGCCTGCCGCGCGAGAAGGTGCTGGCCGTGGTGGTGACCCTGCTCGCCGAGACGCTGGCCCGGGTCGGCAACGTCGAGTACGCGCGCGAGAACCGCTCCTACGGCCTCACCACGCTGCGCCACCGCCACGTGCAGTTCCTGCGTGCAGGGCGGGTGCGGCTGAAGTTCCGCGGCAAGAGCGGGCTCGAGCACGAGATCGCCATCGACGACGCACGCCTGGCGCGGGTGATGCACCGCTGCCAGCAACTGCCCGGGCAGGACCTGTTCCAGTACCTGGACGACGAAGGCCAGCGCCATCCGATCGACTCGGGCATGGTCAACGACTACCTGCGCGATGCGATGGGCGGCGACTTCACCGCCAAGGACTTCCGCACCTGGGGCGGCACCCTGCGCGCGCTCTCGGTGCTGGCGGCCACGCCGGTGCCCGAGGTCGGCGGCGAGCGCGCCATCGCCTCGACCCTGGCCGCCGCGGTGAAGCAGGTGGCCTGCGAGCTGCGCAACACGCCCGCGGTGTGCCGCAAGAGCTACATCCATCCGGCCGTGCTCGAAGGCTGGCGCGAGGCCGTGATCGGCGACTTCCCGACCGGCAGCCGCCAGCAGGAGAAGTTCCTGCTCGGCTACCTGCGCGGCCGCCTGCGCGCGCAGCGCCGCGCGCAGCGGCAGGCGCGCGCGGGCGATGCCCGGCCGCGACGGGTCGCGCCCCCGGAGCGGGCGGCGGCGCCACCGCGACGCGCGGCCGGCGCCTAGCCGCGGCAGCGCGCGGTCGGCGCCAGGCGCGCATCGCGCCCTCGGGCCGCTTCCCCGCGCATCTCGTCTCAACGGGCATGGCACGCTCTACACTTGTCCGTTTCCAGCATCCGGAGCCGGCATGAGCGCCGCAGACCAGTCCGACGTCACCCAGGCCCAGGCCGAGGAGGCCGTGCGCACCCTGCTGCGCTGGGCCGGCGACGATCCCGCGCGCGAGGGCCTGATCGACACCCCGCGACGCGTGGCCAAGGCCTATCGCGACTGGTTCTCCGGCTACGGCACCGACCCCGAGGCCTACCTCGCGCGCACCTTCGAGGAGGTGGAGGGCTACGACGAGATGGTGGTGCTGCGCGACATCCAGTTCGAGTCGCACTGCGAGCACCACATGGCGCCCATCATCGGCCGCGCCCACGTGGGCTACCTGCCGGCCGGCCGCGTGGTCGGCATCAGCAAGCTCGCGCGCGTGGTCGAGGCCTACGCGCGCCGCTTCCAGGTGCAGGAGAAGCTCACCGCGCAGATCGCCGGGACCATCCAGCGCGTGCTCGCCCCGCGCGGCGTGGGCGTGGTGATCGAGGCCGCCCACCAGTGCATGACCACCCGCGGCGTGCACAAGCGCGGCGTGTCGATGGTGACCAGCACCCTGCTCGGCGATTTCCGCGACGACGCGCGGACCCGCGCCGAGTTCCTCGGCTTCGTGGGGATGAGCGCCTCCGGCCCGCGCTGAGGCGCCTCCGGCGCCGGGCGCCGGAAGCGGTTCCAGGTGCCGGAAACGCGGACGGGGCGCACCGGGCGCCCCGTCCTTCGCTGCGCGTGGCGCTGCGGCTTACATCGCGGCGATCAGGCGGTCGCCGAACTCCGAGCACTTCACCTCGGTCGCGCCCTCCATCAGGCGGGCGAAGTCGTAGGTCACGTGCTTCTGGCCGATGGCGGTGTCCATCGCCTTGATGATGACGTCGGCCGCCTCGTGCCAGCCGAGGTGGCGCAGCATCATCTCGCCGGAGAGGATCACCGAGCCCGGGTTCACCTTGTCCTGGCCGGCGTACTTCGGCGCGGTGCCGTGGGTCGCCTCGAACACGGCGTGGCCGGTCACGTAGTTGATGTTGCCGCCCGGGGCGATGCCGATGCCGCCGACTTCCGCGGCGAGCGCGTCGGACAGGTAGTCGCCGTTGAGGTTCAGCGTGGCCACCACGTCGTACTCGGCCGGGCGCAGCAGGATCTGCTGCAGGAAGGCGTCGGCGATGACGTCCTTGACCGTGATGGTCCGGCCGGTCTTCGGGTTCTTGAAGGTCATCCACGGGCCGCCGTCGAGCTCGGTCGCGCCGAACTCGTTCTTCGCCAGCGCGTAGCCCCAGTCGCGGAAGGCGCCTTCCGTGAACTTCATGATGTTGCCCTTGTGCACCAGCGTGACCGAGTCGCGATCGTTGTCGATGGCGTAGTTGATCGCGGCGCGCACGAGGCGCTCGGTGCCTTCCTTCGACACCGGCTTCAGGCCGAAGCCCGAGGTGTCGGGGAAGCGGATCTTGCCGAACTTGTCGGGGAAGTGCTCCTTGAGCAGCGCCTTGAGCTTCTCGGCGTCCTCGGTGCCTTCCTGGAACTCGATGCCGGCGTAGATGTCCTCGGTGTTCTCGCGCAGGATCACCATGTCCACGTCGCCCGGCTTCTTCACCGGCGAGGGCACGCCCTCGAACCAGCGCACCGGGCGCAGGCAGGCGTACAGGTCGAGCATCTGGCGCAGCGCCACGTTGAGCGAGCGGATGCCGCCGCCCACCGGCGTGGTCAGCGGGCCCTTGATGGAGACCAGGTACTCGCGGCAGGCGTCGACGGTGGCGTCGGGCAGCCAGGTGCCGAACCGGTCGTTCGCCTTCTCGCCGGCGAAGACCTCCATCCACATCAGCTGGCGCGTCCCGCCGTAGGCCTTGGCCACGGCCGCGTCGAGCACGCGGACCGCCGCCGCCCAGATGTCCGGACCGGTGCCGTCGCCCTCGATGAAGGGGATGATCGGCCTGTCGGGAACGTTGAGCACGCCGTTGCTGATGGTGATCTTCTCGCCGCCGGCGGGCGGGGTGGGCGTTGCGTCGGCCATGGAACCTCCTGCGATGCGTTCGGGGGACCGCCGGGGGAGGCGGCGGAAAAGGCCGTCATTGTGGCGCGTTTGCGCGACGCGGGAAAACCGCGGCGCAGCGGATGCGCACCGGTCGCCGCGCGGGCCCCGCAGCGCGTCGCGCGTTCCGGGAGGGCGCGACGCGCGCCGGGCTGCGCCGGACGGGGCGCGCGATGCAGCACGGGCCGGGCGCCCGGGGCAGGGCGCGCAACGCCGTATCGCCGTGCCGCAGGCGCACGCATCCCATCCCGGAGTGCACGACAGGCTCTGGAAGGCTAGGCTTCCCGGTTGCTTCGCCGGAAACCACGGATGAACCCAGAGGCACTGCACGAGCAGCTTGCGGCCGGACACTGGCGCGATCGCTTCCCGCCTGCCCGCCTGCGCGAGGCGCTGGCGGCGTTGCGCGCGGGCGACGTGCTGCAGCTGCGGCACGAGGCGCAGGCGCCGGGCGCGGCGCTCACCGGCCTCGTCGCCGATGCGGGCGCGCTGCGCCCGGTGACGGTGCATCTCGATGCGCAGGGCGTGCCCGCGGCGGACGAGGCCGAGCCGGCCGGCGCGCACGCCGCCGCGCTGCTGACCACCGCCGCCGCCCTGCCGCCGGCCGCCTGGCCGAACGTGCTCGCGGTCAAGCCCGACCGCATTCCCGAGCCGGCCGAGGCGGTCGTGTTCGAAGCCGCCGCCTGGCGCGACTGGCTGGCGGCGGTGCAGGCCAGCCTGGGCGACGTCTGGCCGGACGCGCGCCAGCGCTTCGGCCTGCTGATCCGCGCCCAGCCGCCCGAGGACGAGGCCGCCGAGCCGGCGTCCGCGGTCGAGGCCGCGACCCACCGCCGCCGCAGCATCCCGCGCCTGTGCGTGGGCATGGTCTGGGTGCGGCCCGGGGAGCGCCCCGGCAGCCTGGTCGATCCGCAGCCGCTGAGCATCGGTCCCGCCGGCCCCGCACCGGCGCCGCCCGGCGGCTGGCCCGAGGAAGTGGCCGAGGCCATCGTCGCCCTGCTGGCCGGCACCCTCGTCAGCCACGGCGGCGTGGCCTTCCGCGCGGTGGCGACCGCGGCGCAGGAGGCCGCCCTGCGCACCCTGCTGGCGCGCTATCCCGCCTGGTACGAGGCGCCGAGCGAATTCGAGCTGCTGCCCGGGCCGCCGCGCGCCCTGCAACTGGCCTGGCAGCCGCTGTCCGACGGCAGCCAGGTGCTGACCGCCGGCATCCAGGGCGACGACGGCAACGCGCAACTGCTGCGCGGAGCGGAGATCTGGTACGTGCACGCGCTGCCGTGGACGCTGGGGGCGGTCGAGGCCGATCCGCGCCTGCTCGAGGCGCTGTCCGCCTCGCCGGTGCTGCAGCCCGAGCAGATCAACGACTTCCTCCAGCAGCAGAAGCGCGGCGGCGCCGCGGCCCTGCTGCCGGTCCCGGCGCTGCGCGGCCCGGTGCGGCGCATCGACGCCGACCCGGTGCCGGTGCTGAGCATGCGGCGCATCGTCCTGCCGCGCGGGCGGCGCGACGATCCCGACGCGCCGCCGCCCGAGGCCGGCGTCGCCAGCGTCGCCATCGACTATGGCCCGCTGCGGGTGCCCCTCGGTGCCGACGGCGCCACCCTGCGTCGGCTGATCGACGGGCAGGTCGTCGAGATCCGCCGCGACCTCAACCGCGAGCGGCGCCTGCTCACCGCCCTGCAGAAGGCGGGGCTGGTGATCGCCCGCAACGATCCCACCGGCGTCGGCCTGCGCGCCCAGCTCCGGCCTGCCGACCTGTTCGCGCGGCCCGACCCGAAGCGCCCGCCGCTGGCGCCGGAGGCGTGGCGCCCGCTGCTGCGCCAGCTCACCGCCGCCGGCGCGCGGGTGGAGTACGAGGAGGACTTCCCGCACAACGAGCTGATCGAGACCGGCGACTGGCACCTGGAGATCGGCGAGCACGGCAGCGCCTGGTTCGACGTGCACCTCGGCATCGACATCCAGGGCAAGCGCATCGACATGCTGCCCCTGCTGCGCCGCGTGCTGGAGTCGCCGGACTTCCCGATGCAGCCGGTGCCCGGCGAGAAGGCCAATGCGACCTGGCGCGTCCCGGTGGACGACCACCGCAGCATCGCCCTGCCGCTGGCGCGCCTGCGCGCCCTGATCGCGCCGCTGCTGGAATGGCTGCAGACCGACAAGGCCGGCCACCTGCGCGTGCACCGCACCCAGGCCGCCACCCTCGCCGAGCTGAGCGACGCCGCGCGCCTGCGCTGGTCGGACGCGACGGGGCTGCGCAAGCGCCTGATCCGCATGCGCGAGGGCGCGCGGACCGAAGTGGACGCGCCCGAGGGCTTCCAGGCCACCCTGCGGCCCTACCAGCGCCAGGGCCTGGCCTGGCTGGACTACCTCGGCGAGACCGGCCTGGGCGGCGTGCTCGCCGACGACATGGGCCTGGGCAAGACCGTGCAGGTGCTGGCCCACCTGCTGGCGGAGAAGCGCAAGGGCCATCTCGACGTGCCCGCGCTGGTGGTCTGCCCGACCAGCCTGGTCGGCAACTGGCGCGACGAGGCCGCGCGCTTCGCGCCCGAGCTGCGCACCCTGGTCCTGCACGGCAGCGGCCGTGCCGACGCCTACGACGCGGTCGGCGAGAACGACCTCGTGATCACCACCTATCCGCTGCTGCCGCGCGACCGCGAGCGCCTGATCGAACGCACCTTCGCGGTGCTGGTGATGGACGAGGCGCAGGCCATCAAGAACGCCAAGAGCCTCGCCGCCCAGGTCGTGCGCGAGATCCCCGCACGCCGGCGCCTGGCCATGACCGGCACGCCGCTGGAGAACCACCTGGGCGAACTCTGGGCGCAGTTCGACGCGGTCGAGCCGGGCCTGCTCGGCAGCGAGCGCCAGTTCACCCGCCTCTACAGGACGCCGATCGAGAAGCACGGCGACCGCGAGCGGCAGCAGCGCCTCAACCGCCGCATCGGCCCGCTGCTGCTGCGCCGGCGCAAGGACGACGTGCTGCACGACCTGCCCGAGAAGACCGAGATCGTCCGCCACATCGACCTCGAGGGCGACCAGCGCGCGCTCTACGAGACCCTGCGCCTGGCCCAGCACGCGCGCGTGCTGGAGGCGGTGAGCACGCGCGGGCTGAGCCAGTCCGGCATCGTCGTCATCGATGCCCTGCTCAAGCTGCGCCAGGTCTGCTGCGACCCGCGCCTGGTCAAGCTGGAGACCGCGCGCAACGTGCGCAGCTCGGCCAAGCTCGAAGCCCTGATGGAGCTGCTCGACAGCCTGCTGTCCGAGGGCCGGCGCGTGCTGCTGTTCTCGCAGTTCACCGAGATGCTCGAACTGATCGCGCAGGCCCTGCACGCGCGCGACATCGCACACCTGCGGCTCACCGGGCAGACCCCGGGCAGCGAGCGCGCGGCCATGGTCCGGCGCTTCCAGGACGGCGAACTGCCGCTGTTCCTGATCAGCCTCAAGGCCGGTGGCGTCGGCCTCAACCTCACCGCGGCCGACACGGTCATCCACTACGACCCGTGGTGGAATCCCGCCGCCGAGGCCCAGGCCACCGACCGCGCCCACCGCATCGGCCAGGAGAAGCCGGTGTTCGTCTACCGGCTCATCTGCACCGGCACCGTCGAACAGAAGATCCAGGCCCTGCAGACCCGCAAGTCCGACCTCGCGCGCGCCGTGCTGGAAGAAGGCGGCAGCACCTCCAGCCTGCGCTTCGACGAATCCGACCTCGCGGAGCTGTTCGAGCCGCTGTAGCGGGAGGCGAGAAGCGAGCGATGAGGAGCGAGAAACGAGGGTGTGCCCCCGCGCCCCTTCGCTCCCTGCTCCTCATCCGCCACGTGTCTCGTACGCGCTCCCAAAAGCGCGGGAGCCATGCCGCGCGCGCAGGATGGACGGCACTCAGACCTCGGCCGTCTCCCCTCTGAAAACGCTGCGGGATGCCCGACGTCCGAGGCGCCGCCTGGGGCGAGGGCAGAAGTCAGGGGTGCGGCGCAGCCCACCTCCCTCGGTTCTCACTCCTCCGTGACGCGTTGCTCTGGCAGGGCATACGCCGTCACCTGGTCGCCCGCCGGCGTCTCCATGAAGTGGTGGCCGCCGCTCATGATCACGAGGTACTGGCGGCCGCCGACCTCGTACACCGCGGGGCCGGCCTGTCCGCCGGCGGGGAGCACGTCGCTCCAGAGGGTCTCGCCGGTCTCGATGTCGATGGCGCGGATCAGGTCGTCGGTGGCCGCCGCGATGAAGACCAGGCCGCCGGAGGTCACCGCGGCGCCGCCGTTGTTCGGCGTGCCGATGTCGATCGGGAGCATCGAAGGGATGCCGAAGGGGCCGTTGCGGCGGGCGGTGCCGAAGGGGCGGTCCCACAGCGTGCGCCCGGTCGCCAGCGAGATCGCGCGGATGCCGCCGTAGGGCGGCTGCTTGCACAGCAGGCCGGTGAACGGCAGCCGCCAGCCGGCGTTGACGTCCACCGCGAAGGGCGTGCCCGCCTGCGGGTCGCCCGCGCCCTCGGCGGTGGACCCCATCCGGCCGCCGCGCGACTCGCTGCCGCCCCCGGCCTCGGCGTCGCCGGCGATGTCGCGCGGCTGCCAGCCGAGCCGGTCGGCGCGGTCGCGGGTGACCAGGCGGTTGTAGTTCGGCATGTCGTTGTAGTTCGCCACGATCACCCCGCGGTCGGTGTCGATGGCGATGCCGCCCCAGTCGGAGCCGCCGTTGTAGCTCGGGTACTGGATCCAGCGCCGCTCCGCGGTCGGCGGGGTGTAGATGCCGGCGTAGCTGGCCTGGCGGAACTGGATGCGGCAGGCCAGCTGGTCGATGGGCGTCATGCCCCACATGTCGCGCTCGGTGAGGTCGCGCTTGGCCAGCGTGTGGTAGGTCGAGAACGGCTGCGTGGGCGAGCGCCGCTCCGGCTCGACCCCGCCGCCCGGAACCGGGCGCTCCTCCACGCCGACCAGGGGCGCGCCGGTGCGGCGGTCGAGCACGTACATGTCGCCCTGCTTGGTCGGCAGCACCAGGGCCGGCACCGGCCCGTCCTCGCCGGGGAAGTCCACCAGGGTCGCCTGCGAGCCCAGGTCGTAGTCCCACACGTCGATGCGCACGGTCTGGAAGTGCCAGGCCGGGCGGCCCGTGGTGGCGTCCAGCGCGACCAGCGAGGTCGCGTAGCGGTCCTCCTCGGCCAGGCGCAGGCCGCTCCAGTAGTCCGCGGACGAGTTGGCCATGGGCAGGTAGACCAGGCCGAGCGCCTCGTCGCCCGAGGCGATGGTCCACATGTTCGGCGTGCCGAGCGTGTAGGTCTCGCCCTCCGGCGGCAGGCCGGCGATGTCGGGCCGCACCATGTCCCAGGCCCAGCGCAGCGCGCCGGTCTCGGCATCGAAGCCCTTGATGACGCCCGACGGCGCCCAGCGCCGCTGGCCGTCCAGCACCTGGTGCCCGGTCACGATCACGCCGCGCACGATGGTCGGCGGCGAGGTGATCGAGACGAAGCCCGGCGGGGTCTCGCCCATGCCGAGCGTGATGTCCACCTGCCCCCCGTCGCCGAAGTCGGCGCAGGGCACGCCGGTCCGGGCGTCCACGGCGATCAGGCGGCCGTCCAGCGTGCCCTCGACGATGCGGGTCGGGCAGGTCCGCGGCCGCGTCGCCACCGCGGGCGGCGGCGCGGTGCCCGGCGGTGCGTCGCCGTCCGCGGCGTCGTCGGCGGGAAGGCTCCCGGGCGCCGTCGCCGGCGCGTCGGGCAGGGCGTAGTAGGCGACGCCGCGACAGGCGGCGGTGTAGGGGATGGATGCGTCGCGGACCTGCGGGTCGTAGCGCCAGCGCTCCTCGCCGGTGGCGGCGTCGAGCGCGATCAGGATGTTGCGCGCCGTGCACAGGTAGAGGGCGTCGCCGATCTTGAGCGGCGTGGTCTCCGCGCCCCAGCGGTGCTCCGGGAGGTCGCCGGTGCGGTAGGTCCATGCCTTCTCCAGCCGGCCGACGTTGTCGCGGTCGATCCGGTCGAGGCGGATGTAGCGGGTGGCGGCGTTGTCGCGGCCGTAGGCGGCCCAGTCGCCCTCGGCGGGGGCGTCGGCCGGTTGCCCGCCGACCGCGACCGTGCGCGGCGCCGCGGCCAGCGGGCGATGCCCGCTCCAGTCCGCCTCGGTGACGCCGTGGGGCACGAAGGCGAGGGCGAAGGCGGCGACGAAGACCAGGGCCAGGACGGCCACCACGCCGTTGGCGAGGCGCCGCGAGGGCCCGCCGGCCAGGCGCGGCGCCACCAGCGCGGCGGCGATGCCCAGCGCCACCATCAGGCCGAGCCGCGGCACCCAGCGCCAGTAGTCCAGGCCGGATTCCCAGGCGGCCCAGATCGTCGTGCCGACGAAGACCGCCGCGAACCAGAGGAGGCCGGCGCGCCGGCCCCGCACGAAGCCGATGCCGGAGACGACCAGGCCGACGCCGGCCAGCAGGTAGTACGGGCTGCCGCCGAGCGCGGCGAGCCAGGCGCCCCCGCCAGCCAGCACCAGCCCGAGCAGCAGCAGGACGAGGCCGAGGACGGTGGCGGGCCAGGCGCGGCGCGCGTGGGGACGGGCGGAGGCGGACGTGGCCATGCGGGCTCTCCCAGGGTGGAGCGGCCGGGACTCAGGCCGCGCGCAGGCGCCTCGGCGTCAGCGCGGTGGAGGGACGGATGTCGGCCTGCAGCGCGCCTTCGAGGTGCTGCAGTGCGCGGGTCTGCCGCGCGGCGGTCTCGCTCGCCATGCAGTCGCGCGGCACGAACACGGTGTAGCGGCGCATGTGCGCGTCCGCCGCGGTGGCCATCACGCAGCGGTCGCCGGCGACGCCAGTGAGGATCAGGCGCTTCGCGTCGAGATCCTCGAGGAGCATGTCCAGCGGCGAGCCGAAGAAGGCCGAATGCCGCGGCTTGAGCACGAAGTAGTCCTCGGGCCCCGGGCGGAGCATCTCGACGATGGGCGCCCCGTGCGGGCTGGCCGCCGCCGCCTCGATCGTCTGCCGGAAGTCGGAGCGCCAGCGGCCGTAGTTGTCGTTGGCGTAGATCGTCGGCACGCCCTGCCGGCCGAGCCGGGCCTTGAGCCGCGCGATGGCGCGCGCGGCAGGCAGGGCCCGCCGCGCCAGCGCCTCGCCGCGCGGGAAGTCGTAGTCGCTGATCATGTCGATGACGACCAGCGCCGTGCGCAGCGGGGCGGTGCTCATGGGCGCGGCCTCGGCATGGCTCAGGATCCGTAGAGCGGCTGGCCGTTGCCGGCGCTCAGCCCGCCGTCCACCGGCAGGTTGACCCCGGTCACGAAGCCGGCGTCGGCGCTCGCGAGGAACAGCACCACCCGCGCCACGTCCTCCGGCTCGCCGATGCGGTCGAGCGGGATGTGCCGCCGGAACAGCGGCACGGTGGTGCCGTCGTCGATCATGTCCTCGGTCATGCCGGTGCGGGTGAAGGTGGGGCAGACCGCGTTGACCCGCACGCCCGCGCGGCCGTGGTCGATGGCCATCGCCCGGGTGAGGTTGACGATCGCGCCCTTGGCCGCGTTGTACGCCGCCAGCCCGAGGTCGCCCCCGAGTCCCGATACCGAGGCGGTGTTGACGATGCAGCCGCGGCTGCGCTCCAGGTGCGGCATCGCCGCCCGCGACGCGAAGAACACCGCGTCCACGTCGGCGGCCATCACCCGCCGCCAGGTCGCGGCGTCGGTCTCGGTCACGCTGCCGGACGCCAGCACGCCGGCGTTGTTGAACAGCACGTCCAGGCCGCCGAAGCGCGCGACGGCGTTCTCGACCATGCCCTCGACCTCCGCCTGCTGCGCGACGTCGACCGTGCAGCTCAGGGTGTGCTCGTGCGGCAGCTCGGAGGCGACCTCGTCCAGCCTCGCCCTGTCGCGATCGACCAGCACGACCTTGGCGCCCTCGTGCGAGAACGCCCGTGCCGTCGCCGCGCCGATGCCGGACGCCGCGCCGGTGACGATCACCACCCTGTCCCTGAACCGCATGAACACCTCCGTCGCCGAGGACCGCGCGTGCCGCAGCGGGCACCGCCGCGGCACCGTAGCCAGCGCCGCTCCAAGGCGATGTGACGGGGCCCGCGCACGCCGCCTGCACCCCGCCCGCGCGATGCTCCGCTGCCCGACCCGGAGACGGACGATGGACACGCACCTCATCGACCTCGACGCCGACCTGCGCGACTGCATCGCGCAGTGCACCGCGTGCCACCAGGCCTGCACCGAGCTGGTCTCGCACTGCCTGGACCGCGGCGGCGAGCACGCCGCGCGCGCCCACATCAACCTGCTGCTGGCCTGCGCCGACATCTGCCGCACCAGCGCCGACACCATGCTGCGCCAGGTCCCGCAGCACGCCGCCACCTGCCGTGCCTGCGCCGAGCTGTGCACCGCCTGCGCCGACGAATGCGCCCGGATGGGCAGCGACGACCCGGTGATGCAGCGCTGCGCCGAGATCTGCCGCGCCTGTGCGGAGAGCTGCGAGGAGATGGCGGGATAGTGGCGGCCTGAAGGCCGAGAGCGTTGGCCTGTGAAGTTCGGCGGCCGCGCTTTCTCCTGCTCCTCACTTCTCAGTGTTTCGCTTCCCAGCGAAAAGCGCCCCCTCCCCAACCCTCCCCCGCTGTCCGCGGGGGAGGGGGCTGTGCGGCTGGCGAGTGAGTGGAGAGGAGTGAGAAACGAGGACGAGCGGTCGCACCGTCTCCCGCTCCCCACTCCTCATGTTCCCCGCCTCGCCGATCCCAAGCCCCACGCCCACGCGCCCCGCCCCTTCCCCCGCCTGCGGGGGAAGGCTGGGATGGGGGTGAGCGCGCGCAGCGCGCTGCCTGGCGAGTGGGAGAGGAGTGAGTAACGGGACGAGCCGCCGCGCGTTCTCTCGTGACCCGCTCCTCACCGCAACGCCGCTTGCCGGCCGGGCCCGGAGCCGGCAGGCTGGCCCGTCGTCCCTGCCGTTCCTGTTCCGTGTCCGATCCGGATCCCCGACCCGAACCGCCCGAGCCGCCGCTGCCCGGGGAGTGCTGCGAGAGCGGCTGCGATCCCTGCGTCTACGACCTGCATGCCGAGGCCATGGCGGCCTATCGCGAGGCGCTGGCCGCGTGGCGTGTGCGGCATCCGGACGAGGCCTGAGACCGCACTGCGGCCGCCGCGTCAGGGTGCGGCACGGCCGCCCTTCTCCACCGGCAGGCGCGCCTGCATGGCCGCGCGCAGGCGCTGCGCGAGGGTGTGGAAGCCGGCACCGGTCGGGTGCAGTTCGTCGAACCAGTCGTCCGGCGACGGCAGGCCGCCGCGCAGGTCGACGTAGTCGAACACCGGCGGCAGCGCCGGGTCCTCGCGCAACGGGCGCAGCACCTCGCGCTCGAAGTCGTCGATGAGCGTGTGCGCGAAGGCGAGCTGCTCCGCCGGGTCGGGCAGCGCGCGGCGCAGTCCCGGCACGATCCACGGTCCCGCGCCCTTCTTGAACAGCGCCGCCGCCCCGACGTTGGCGACGGTCAGCCGCGCCGGCACGCCGATCAACTGCGGGTAGTCGTAGGTGTGGGCGAGGATCGGCGTCCCCGGCCGCGCCGCACCGAAGGCGGCGATGAAGCGGGCGTAGGCCTGGCGCACCCGCGGGTAGATGCCGGAGCCGCGCATCCGCGCGAGCGCCGCGTCCAGGCCGAGGTCGGCCTCGCCGGCGAACAGGTCCAGCAGGAACTGCCCGGTGGCGTCGTTGCCGCCGGCGCTCAGCAGCACCAGGTCGAACTCGAAGCCGCGGTACCAGCGCAGGAGGTCGGCCACGTTGCGCGGGCCGAACATGGCTTCCGCGGTGTCGCCGATGCGTTCGGCGCGGAAGAACAGTCCGCCGCCCCCGAACACCGGCACGCCGCGCGCCGCGTCCTCGGGCGCGGGATAGACCAGCCAGTCGAGCAGGTTCATCGACAGCGGCGTGGAGAACCAGGAATCGCCCTCGCAGAACACCACCGGCGTCGCCGCCAGCCGGCGTCCGCGGTCGAGGTCGCGGTAGATCGCCCGGAACGCGCCCCGGCGCGTGGTCAGGATCGACTGCGAGATGGCCATGGCGCTCCCTGTCCGCTGCCCGCGGAGAGCGTGCCATAGCCTCCGCGGCGAGTGCGACGCGGCCGCGCGTCGCAGGGCCACCGTCTCCGCGCGCCGGCGGTCGCGGGTCTCATTCCGCCGCGCGCGGCCCGGGCGTGCGGGGCGGTGCGTCGCCGAGGTGGTGCGCGAGATGGTCGAGGAAGCACCCGATCCGCGCGGCCACCCCGGTGTTGCGGTAGTAGACCGCGTGGATGGCCTGCCGCGCCGGCAGCGTCGCCTCCGGAAGCACCTCCACGAGGGTTCCGGCGGCGCGGTCGGCGGCGGTCATGAAGTCGGCGAGGCAGGCGATGCCGACCCCGGCCAGTGCGAGCTGGCGCAGGGTCTCTCCGCTGGAGGCGGCCAGTGTCGGGCGGATCGCAAGGCCGTCCCCGCCCGCGTGCCGCAGCGGCCAGGTGTTGAGCGTGGCCGGCTGGGTGAAGCCCAGCAGCGCGTGCCGCGCGAGCGCCGCCGGATCGGCCGGCGTCCCGTGCCGCGCGAGGTAGTCCGGGCTCGCCAGCACCCGCAGGGCGCTGGTCCCCAGCGGCCGGGCGTGCAGGCTGGAGTCGCGCAGCGGGCCGATGCGCAGGGCGACGTCGGTGCGGCGCTCCAGGAGGTCGATGATGGCGTCGTCGCTGCTGAGCTCCAGCTCGACCTGCGGATAGGCCGCGCGGAAGCCGGGCACCAGCGGCACCACCACGTGCAGCATGAAGGGCGAGGCCGCGCTCACCCGGAGCCGGCCCGCGGGACGGTCGCGGCGCAGCGCGGCCGCCTCCTCCGCCGCGGCCAGCGCCGCCAGCACGCCCCGCGCGTCGCCCAGGAAGGCGGCGCCCTCCTCGGTGAGCGCGATGCGCCGCGTGGTCCGGTGCAGCAGGGTGCTGCCGAGCTTGGCTTCCAGCCGCGCCAGCGTGCGGCTCACGCCGGAGGCGGTCTGGCCGAGCTGGCGCGCCGCCGCGGTCAGCGAGCCGCAGTCGTTCACCGCCACGAAGGTCTGCAGTTCCTCGAACGTCGTCTTCATCCGTGAATTTGCGTCAACTGTGATCTGCGGGTCCTCCACTTTATCCGCACGGATCGTGGGCGGAGACTGCCGCGACCGCGCCGGTCCCTCCTGCGGCCGCGCCCCATCCTGGAGACGGCATGACCCTTCCCCTGTTCGGCCTCGGCACCTTCCGCCTCAAGGGCCAGACCGCCATCGACTCGGTACGCACCGGCCTCGAACTCGGCTACCGCCACATCGACACCGCCCAGATCTACGGCAACGAGGCCGAGGTCGGGCAGGCCCTGGCCGAGAGCGGCATCGACCGCGACGCGGTGTTCCTCACCACCAAGATCTGGACCGACAACCTCGGCGCCGACCGCCTCGCGCCCAGCCTGGAGGACAGCCTGCGGCGCCTGCGCACCGACCGCGTCGACCTCACCCTGATCCACTGGCCTTCGCCCGGCGGCGCCGTGCCGCTGCGCGAGAGCCTCGATGCGCTGCTCGCCGCGCGCGACCGCGGGCTCACCCGCGCCATCGGCGTGTCCAACTTCCCCATCGCCCTGATGCGCGAGGCGCTGGCCGCCACCGGCGAGGGCGTGCTGGCCACCAACCAGGTGGAGCTGCATCCCTACCTGCAGAACCGCGCCGTGCTCGCCTTCGCCCGCGAGCACGGCATCCGCGTTACCTCCTACATGACCCTGGCCTACGGCAAGGTGCTGGCGGACCCGGTCCTGGCCGAGGTGGCCGCCCGGCACGGCGCGACCACCGCCCAGGTCGCGCTGGCCTGGGCGATGCAGCAGGACATCGCGGTCATCCCGTCCTCGACCCGGCGGGCCAACCTCGAAAGCAACCTGCGCGCGCGCGACCTGCGCCTCGACGCCGAGGACATGGCGGCCATCGCCGCGCTCGACCGCAACCAGCGCCTCACCGACCCGGCGGGGCTGGCTCCGGCTTGGGACTGAACGCGCGGGGTAGGAAATTTCCTACCCCGCGATGCGCTTCCCGCCGGACGCGCCCCGGGGCCCCGCAGGCGCACGCTATGCCTCCCGACGGCCACGGGCGCACGGATGCGGCCGGATACGGATCGTGGCCGTCGGGGCTTTCGCCGGGAGCGCACATGACCCTCGTATTCGAAGCAAGGCAGGACGCCTGGAGCCATCGCTGGGTCGTGACCCGCGACGGTTCGGTGATGGAGCGCGGCCTGCCCAACCGCGAGGCCGCCCTCGGCGCGGCCGTCCTGCTCGCCCAGGCCGAGCACCGCCGCAACGGCACCGAGGTCCAGGTGCGCGTCCAGTACGGCAAGGGCGACGTGCGCCTGGAGCGCAGCTACGGCGTTCCGCAGAGCTGGGTCGACGCCCGCTGACGCCCGCGTGGGCGCCTCGCGCGGGACGCACTGCGCCAGCGCCATTTCGGAGCACCCATACTTCTCCCCACGCCACATCGTCCGTCCGTCGCCAACGGTGTCGGACGCAGGTCTGTGCGCGGCAGGCGTGGCAGTCGGGGACGCGCTGGCACCTCGCTCCACACGGTCCGCGGCAGCGGAGCGTGGTCGAGGGATGGCGTCGAGCACCGCGTCTTCCGAGCTGCCTGCATGGCAGTCAACCGCTCGCGCGGGTCAGCCCGAACGTCACCGGGAGTTTCTGGGCTGCCTACACGGCCGCGAAAAAATCAGCGTGCAGTAGTCCAGTGCAGACATCTTTGAGCTGCCTGTGTTGAGCGCGGCACCATCGAGTAGGTCCGTCACATTGACGGCGGAAGTCGTATCCCCGCGCTCCTACGGAGCCCGACCCAACGTGCTGGACATCCTCGTCAACCCGGAGTTTCTATCCACGCGCACGCGGGGATGAACCGATCGCTAGCGCGCACACAATGCAGTTTCCAGGGTGTTCCCCGCGCACGCGGGGATGAACCGCCGACGCGATGCCGGTGGCGCCGACCTACGTCGTGTTCCCCGCGCACACGGGGATGAACCGACCGCCTGAGCCATCCACCAGGCCAAGCCCATGTGTTCCCCGCGCACGCGGGGATGAGCCGCCCGTTGGCGCGAGGCACCCACAGGCGACGAGGTGTTCCCTGCGCTCCTACAGAGCGGAACTAACGCCGAACACCCAAAAGAGCTCGTCGAAGTAGTTTCTACCCACGCGCTCCCATGGCGCGCGGCCCGGCCGGCGGCCGGAGGTGCGGCGTGCTCAGCCCGTTTCCATCCACGCGCTCCGGTGAAACGTGACGGAACAGGATGGATCCGGTCCGGTCCGGTCCGGGCCGCGTCCACCCGCGCCTGCGGTGCCGTGCAGGCAACGTCGGACGGGTGTGGTGTCGCTGGGCGGGACGCTCAGTGCGGCGCGCCCTGCGGCGGGGGCGTCGGGGTGGGTTCGGGTTCGCGCTGGCAGGCGCTGGTCGCCATGAGCAGGGCGAGGGCGGCGAGCAGGGAGACGAGGCGGATCGGCGGACGGGACATGGCGAACTCCTGAGGGGCGCACGGACGTGCGCACCCAGCCTCGCGCAGTGCGGGTGGGCGCGATGTCGCCGTCGCGTCTCCGCACCGGTCCCGGATCTGCAGGTGTCCCCGGGGAATCGCGTCCGACGGCATCCGGCCCCCGGACGCGCCGCCGCGCGGCGGCGCGGGATGCGCGATGCGCGCACGACCTGCGGGGCGGTCGCACCGACCGTGGCGTCGGGCGCGGCCCGGACGCGCCGCAGCGGGCGCGCCTATCTCAGCCCGTCGCGCACCGCCGCGACGGAAGCCGCCTGCTCGGCCTCGTACAGTGCGAACTCGTCGGCCACGGGCGCGCCCAGGGCCGCCTCGAAGGCGGCGCGGTTGGCCTGCGCGGCGTAGGCCTTCCGCTCCTCACCGCCCAGGTTGGACTGGAAGATCCCGGCGGCGCTCACCGGCAGGAAGTCCTCGTAGACGATGGGGTCGGCGCGCACCAGTCCCGCCTCGACGAGCGCGTCGAGCGGCCGGTCGGCGAGGCCGGTGCCTCGAGCGGCCCGGCCGGCGTCGGTCAGCGCGTAGCGGAAATAGCCCAGGCGCTCGCGGCGGAGCGTCGCCTCGTCGTCGGGGAAGGCTGCGAAGGCCGTCGCGAGGCGTCCGGCGTAGCCGGCGTCGGTGCTGCCGGCCCCGTCGGCCTCGCGCGCCTGCGCGAGCAGGGCGTCGTACCGCGCGCGTCCGGCCGGCGTCAGCGCCAGGCCGCGCTGTTCGATCTCGCCGAAGCGGGCGGTGTGGGTGCCCGCGGTGGCGCCGTCCGCACCGGGGAAACGCACGGCCTCCTCCAGCGCCTTGAAGCTGGTCTGGCGCAGCAGGATCGGCACTCGCCGCGCGGGTGGCCCCTCGATCACCGCCTTGGCGCCGATGCCGTGCCGCGGCATGGCGGCCTGCGCCGCGTCGATGTCGAGCGTGCGCGGGGTGAGGTGGTTGATGTGCGGGCCGCGGAAGCAGACCACGTCGGCGACGAGCCGGTGCGCATCGTGCAGGGCGCGGTAGGTGTCGATGTCGACGGTCGCCTCGCCGTGCCAGCGGAAGGTCTCCAGCGCCGCGGCGACGAAGCGCTCGGCGTCCGCCTCGTCCAGGCCGCCCTCGGCCTCGGCCTGGGCGATGAGCCGCAGCGTGTCCGGCACGAAGATCTCGCGCCGGGCCAGGATCGCGGCCGCCTGCGCGCGCAGCGCCGCGTCCTCGATCAGCTCCAGGCGCAGCAGCGAGGTGAACACGCGGAACGGGTTCGCCGCCAGCGCGGCGCGCTCGACGGGCCGGAAGGCGGTCGAATGCACCGGTACGCCGGCGACGGCGAGGTCGTAGTAGCCGACGGGGTGCATGCCCATCACCGCGAACAGGCGCCGCAGCGTGGCCAGTTCGCGCGCGCTGCCGACACGGATCGCACCGTGGCGCTCCTCGTCCAGCCGCGCGCGCTCGCCGGCCGCGTCGAGTCGCGCGGCCAGTGCCGGGTCCGCGGCCAGGGCGGCCGCGTTGATGTCGGCGACGAGGCGGAGCAGGGTGCCGTACTGCGGCACCTCGGCGCGGTACATCTCGGACATCGCGCGCGAGAATCGCGCGCGGATGGCGTCGGGCGGGACGAAGCGGACGGACATGGCGGCTGCGGAGCGGAACGGACCGCGATTCTCCCGCGATGCGCAGCGGCGCGCACCCTTCACGCACCGGTGATGGCGCCGCCGCGAGGGTCGTGGCGTCGCGGCGCGAGGCCGCGCGGCGTGGCAGGTGCGGAGGCGATGGAGGCGACACGACGCAGGACGTCCCCGCGGCGCGCGGGCCGCGACCCCGGAGGGCGCGCGCCGGCGCGGGCGGCGGCATGATCGACCTGCTGATCGTCCTGCTGTTCCTCGCCTACGCGGTGCTCTCGGGGCTGCGCGCGCGCCGCGCCGCCTCGCGCAACCTGGAGGAGTACTTCCTCGCCGGCCGCAAGGCGCCGGGCTGGAAGGTCGGGCTGTCGATGTCCGCCACCCAGTTCGCCGCGGACACGCCGCTGCTGGTGGCGGGCCTGGTGGCGACGGCCGGCGTCTTCGCGCTGTGGCGCCTGTGGATCTACGGTCTGGCCTTCCTGCTGCTCGCCTTCGTGCTCTCGGCGCTGTGGCGGCGCAGCGGGGTGCTCACCGACGCCGAGCTGGCGGAGGCGCGCTACAGCGGCCGCGGCGTGCTCGCGCTGCGCGGGCTCAAGGCGATCTACTACGGCACCGTCATCAACTGCGTGGTGATGGCGATGGTGCTGGTCGCGGCGGTGCGCATCGCCGAGGTGTTCCTGCCGTGGCACGCCTGGCTGCCGGAAGGCGCCTACCGGCTGGTGCTCGACCTGGTGAACGCGACCGGCCTGCGCCTGGGCGAGAGCGCCACCGGGCTGCCGGCCGACGTCGCCACGGCCGACAGCCTGATCTCGATCCTGCTGATCGTCGCCTTCTCGGCGACCTATTCCATCACCGGCGGACTGCGCGCGGTCATCAACACCGACGTGCTCCAGCTCGGGATCGCCCTCGTCGGCACCGCGGCCTACGCCTGGTTCGTGCTGGCCGCGGCGGGCGGCGTGGCCGGCCTCGGCGAGCGCGTAGTGGCGCTCTACGGCGAGGTGCGGGCCGCGCAGCTGCTGTCCTTCGCGCCCCCGGCGAGCGCGCGCGAACTCCTGCTGCCCTTCCTCGTGGTGGTGAGCATGCAGTGGCTGTTCCAGATGTACGCGGACGGCACCGGCTACCTCGCGCAGCGCTCGATGGCCTGCCGCAGCGACCGCGACGCGCGCGTGGCCGGGGTGGTCTTCGCCTGGGTCCAGATCCTGCTGCGCAGCCTGCTGTGGCTGGGCATCTGCGTGGGCCTGCTGGTCCTGTACCCGTTCACGCCGGCCGAAGCGGCCGAGCCGGCCTTCGCCGCGGCGCGCGAGCTGCTGTTCGTGCAGGGGATCCAGGACCTGATGCCGCCGGGGCTGCGCGGGCTGATGCTGGTCGGCCTGCTGGCCGCGCTGGCCTCGACGGTGGACACCCACCTGAACTGGGGCGCCTCGTACTGGAGCAACGACGTCTACGACCGCATCGTCTGCCGCGCGTGGCTGCGGCGCGAGCCGGGCAACCGCGAGCTGGTCCTGGTGGCGCGCCTGTCGAACCTGCTGATCCTGGCGATCGCGGTGGCGGTCATGGCCAACCTGGGTTCGATCCAGACCGCCTGGTTCGTCTCGCTGCTGTTCGGCGCGGGCATGGGCCCGGCGCTGCTGCTGCGCTGGCTGTGGGAGCGCGCCAGCCTCTACACCGAGCTGGCGGCGATGGTCGCCTCGCTCGTCACCGCGCCGCTGCTGCTGTGGCGCTTCGGCACCGACCCGGACCTCGAATGGGTGCGCCTGTCGCTGATGGCACTGGTGCCCACGACCGTCGCCGTCGTCGCGACGCTGTGCACGCCGCCGACAGACCGCGCGGTGCTGGACCGGTTCTACGCCCGCGTGCGGCCGGTCGGAGCCTGGGGCCGCACGGCGGTGCGCGCCGGCATGCCGGCCGCCGCGCCGCGGCGCGCCCTGTTCGCGCAGCTCGGCGTGGTCGCGGTCGCGGCGGTGTCGCTGTTCTCGGTGCTGTTCGGCTGCGGGCGCCTGCTGCTGCCGGCGCCCGGGGCCTCGCCGCTGTTCGCCTGGGGCGCCCTCGCGCTCGGCCTGCTGCTGGTGCCCTGGTGGTGGCGGGCGCTGCGCGCACCGCCGGCGCTGCCGCGCGTCCTGCCCGGGGCCGCCGACGCGCGGGCGATGCCGTAGCCGCTACTGCCGCGCGCCGCGCGGATTGGGCGGGACCTCGCCTGGCGCGCTGCTGCGGAAGGGATTGATGTCGAGCCCGCCGCGGCGGGTGTAGCGCGCGTACACGCTCAACCGTTCCGGCCCGCAGTGGCGCTGCAGGTCGCAGAAGATGCGCTCCACGCACTGCTCGTGGAAATCGGCGTGCTCGCGGAAGGAGACGAGGTAGCGCAGCAGGCCGGCGCGGTCGATGCGCGGCCCGGCGTAGCGGACCTGCACGCTCGCCCAGTCGGGCTGGCCGGTCACCGGGCAGTTCGACTTCAGCAGGTGCGAGACCAGGGTCTCCTCGACCCGGCATCCCGCGTCCGCGGCCAGGAAGGCCGGCTGCGGCGGGCCGTAGCTGTCGATGGCCACGTCCGCGTCGTCGATCGGGTCGCCTTCGAGCGGCGCCAGGGCGCAGGCGTCGAAGCGGGCCGCCGGGACCAGTTCGACCGTCACCGGCGCGCCGGCCGCGGCGGACAGGTCCCGGGCCAGCAGCGCGCGCACCGCCTCCGCATCGGTGACGACGTGCGCGTTCAGCGAGTTCAGGTAGAGCTTGAAGCTCTTGGACTCGATCAGGTGGCTGCTGGTCGCGGGGACCGAGAACGTCGCGACGGCGACGTGCGGCTTGCCGCGCGCATCCAGCCAGGACAGTTCGTAGCCGTTCCAGATGTCCACGCCATGGAAGGGCGGGGTGCCGGCGATGCCGATCGCCGCGCGCCCGGTCGCGCGCGGGATCGGGAACAGCAGCTCCGGCTGGTAGCGCGTGGGGTAGGGCGTCTCGCGGCCGAGGGAAGAGTCGTGGGGGGTGCTCATGCGGGGATTCTACCGGCGCCCACGGCCGCGGCCTTCGCGGAGACGTCACGCCGCATCCGCACCCTGTTCGGCCTTTCGTCGAACATGGGGAATGTCCGGATGAGCCTGCGCCCGACCACTGCCACCGCCATCGCCGAACGTCGCCAGCAGCTTCTCGACCAGTGGCTGGCGCAGCTCGCGGAATCGGGCGTCACCCAGGACCGACGCGCCGGCGTCGACGAGGTGCGCAGCCAGGCCGCCGAGTTCCTGGGGCTCTTCGCGGACGCCGTGTCCGGCTCGGGCGAGGCGGCGTGGACGCCGGTGCGCGCCTTCCTCGACGGCCTGTCGCGGCGCCGCGCGACGCTGGGCTTCAGCGCCGAGCAGACCGCCACCTTCATCTTCTCGTTCAAGCGGCCGCTGTTCGCCCTGCTCGAGGACATCCACGCCGGCGACGCGGCGACCTGCGCCAGCGAGATCTGGGCCGCGTCGGAGCTGATCGACGGCCTCGGCATGCACACGGTCAACGCCTTCCAGCTCTCGCGCGAGCAGGTCATCGCGCGCCAGCAGGAAGAGCTGCTGGAACTCTCCACGCCCGTGGTCAAGCTGTGGGACGGCATCCTCGCGCTGCCGATGATCGGCACGCTCGACAGCGCGCGCACCCAGGTGGTCATGGAGTCGCTGCTCCAGCGCATCGCCGAGACCGGCGCCGGCATCGCCATCATCGACATCACCGGCGTGCCGACCGTGGACACCCTGGTCGCGCAGCACCTGCTCAAGACCGCCACCGCGATCCGCCTGATGGGCGCGGACTGCATCATCAGCGGCATCCGCCCGCAGATCGCGCAGACCATCGTGCACCTCGGCGTGGACCTCCAGGGCATCCAGACCAAGGCCAACCTGGCGGACGCGCTGGCGCTGGCCCTGAGCCGCATCGGTCGCGCCGTGGTCGAAGCCTGAGGGCATCCGCATGGACCGCATCCCCATCCTGCGCATGGGCGACGTGCTGCTGGTGACCATCCAGGTCGAGCTGCACGACGACATCGCGCTCGCGCTGCAGGACGACCTCGCCGCGCGCATCAGCCAGACCGGCGCGCGCGGCGTGCTCATCGACATCTCCGCGCTGGAGCTGGTGGATTCCTTCATCGGCCGCACGATCGCGACCATCTCCGGCATCGCCGCGATCATGGACGCGCGCACCGTGGTGGTCGGCATGCAGCCGGCGGTCGCCATCACCCTCGTCGAGCTGGGCCTGTCGCTCCCGAACGTGCTGACCGCACTCGACGTCGAGCGTGGCATGCGCCTGCTGGGCATCACCCGGAGCGTCGATGCCGACCGTCGTACGCGCTGAGGTCCTGCCGCTCCGCGTCGAACAGGACGTCGTCCTCGCGCGACAGCTCGTCAGGCGCCTCACCCAGGAGACGGGGTTCCGCCTCGTCGACCAGACCAAGCTCGTGACCGCCGCCAGCGAGCTGTCGCGCAACACCGTGGTCTACGGCCTCGGCGGCGAGATGCGCGCCGAGGTGCTGGAGGACGGCGCGCGCACCGGCGTGCGCCTGGTCTTCTCCGACCAGGGCCCGGGCATCCCCGACATCGACCAGGCCCTGACCGACGGCTGGACCTCCGGCAGCGGGCTGGGCATGGGGCTCGGCGGCTCGCGCCGGCTGGTCAACGAGTTCGACATCGCGTCGGCGCCGGGCGCCGGGACGCGCGTCACCGTCGTGCGCTGGCGCTGAGGACGACGCCGATGGCGCAGATCCACTGCCAGGTCACGGACGCCAGCGAGGTCGGCCAGGCGCGGCGGGTGGGCGCCGGGCTCGCGCGCGAGGCCGGACTGGACGAGACCGAGGCCGGGCGGCTGGCCATCGTCGTCACCGAGCTGGGCAACAACCAGGTCCGGCACGCCGGCGGCGGCGAGCTGCTGCTGCGCGCGATGGACGGGCCGCGCCAGGGCGTCGAGGTGCTGGCGATCGACCGCGGCCGCGGCTTCGATCCCGCGCGCTGCCTGGTGGACGGCTACTCGACGGCGGGCACCGCCGGCACCGGGCTCGGCGCCATCCAGCGGCTCTCCTCCACCTTCGACCTGTGGAGCGACGCGCGCGGCAGCGTGCTGGTGAGCCGCATCGAGCGCGGGCGGCCCGGCGCACGCGCGCCCTCGCCCGACTGGGGGGTGGTCAACCTTCCGCTGCCGGGCGAGCAGGACTGCGGCGACACCTGGTGCGTGCGGCCCCGGGGCGATGGCGTGCTCGCCATCGTGATCGACGGCCTCGGCCACGGCAGCGCGGCGGCGGCTGCCGCGCGCGCGGGGCGCGCCGGCTTCGAGGGCAGCCGGGCGGAGGCGCCGGACGAGGTGCTGGAAGCCGTGCACGCGGCCATGGCCGGAACCCGTGGCGGCGCGGTCAGCGTCGCCGGCGTGGATCCCGCCCGCGGGCGCGTCGTCGCCGCCGGGATCGGCAACGTCGGCGTGCTGCTGGCGACCGCCGAGCGCAGCCGCGGGCTGCCCTCGCAGAGCGGCATCGTCGGCCAGGGTCCGGCGCGGCGCCGGCAGTCCTACGCGCTGGACTTCGAAGGCGGCGCCCGCCTGCTGATGTTCTCCGACGGCCTGCAGTCGCGGTTCTCGCTGCGCGACTACCCCGGCCTGCTGAACTACCACCCCGCGGTGCTCGCGGGCGTGCTCTACCGCGACTTCCGCCGCGGCAACGACGACGTCACCGTGCTGGCCCTTTCCCTAGGCTCGTCCGCATGATGCCGGCCGACGTCCCCACGCCCGAGCAGAACGCCGCCCAGGCCGAGCTGGCCGTGGTCGCGCTCTACGCCGAGATCGAGGACCAGGCCGAGCGCCTGCGCCAGGCCTCGGAGCTCAAGAGCCGGTTCCTGTCGCACATGAGCCACGAGTTCCGGGCTCCGCTGGGCGCCATCCGCAGCATGGCGCGGCTGCTGCTCGACGAGGTCGACGGGCCGCTGGCGGGCGAGCAGCGGGTCCAGGTCGAGTTCATCGCCGGCGCCGCCACCGAGATGTCCGAGATGGTCGACGACCTGCTCGACCTGGCCCGCGTGGAGGCGGGGCGCATCAGCATCTCGCCGGGCTGGTTCACGCTGGTGGACGTGTTCGCGGCGCTGCGCGGCATGTTCCGCCCGATCGTCGCCAACGGCGCGGTGCAGCTCGTGTTCGAGGACCCCGGCGCGCTGCCGCGGATGTACTCCGACGACCGCAAGCTCTCGCAGATCCTGCGCAACTTCATCTCCAACGCGCTCAAGTTCACCACCCGCGGCGAGGTCCGCGTGGCCGCGTGCCGGCTCGACGACGGGCGCATCCGCTTCACCGTCAGCGATACCGGCCCGGGCATCGCGCCCGAGCAGATCCCGACCCTGTTCGACGAGTTCGTGCAGGTCGACACGCCGCTGCAGCGCAAGTTCCGCGGCAGCGGCCTGGGCCTGGCGGTGTGCCGGCGCTTCGCCGAACTGCTGCGGGGCGAGGTCGCCTGCGAGAGCCGCCTCGGCGCGGGCTCGACCTTCAGCGTGACCCTGCCCGAGCGGCTGGAGGACGTTCCGGAATGAACGGGGGACGGGACACGGCGCGCATCCTGATCGTCGACGACAACGCCGCCAGCCGCTACGCCACCCGCCGCATCCTGAGCGCCCGCGGACACGCGACGGTCGAGGCCGCCACCGGCGGCGAGGCCCTGACCCTGGCCGACGCGGACATCGACCTGGTCATCCTCGACGTCAACCTGCCGGACCTGTCCGGCTTCGAGGTCTGCCGGCGCCTGCGCGCCTCGGCGACCACCGCCGCCACGCCCATCGTGCATCTCTCCGCGGCCGCGGTGACCACGCCCGACGTGGTCACCGGCTTGGAGGGCGGCGCCGATGCCTACCTCGTGCATCCGGTGGATCCGTCCATCCTCCTCGCCACGGTGGGCAGCCTGCTGCGCGCACGCCGCGCCGAGCTCGGCATGCGCCGCAGCGAGGCGCGCTTCCGCGCGGTGTTCGAGATGGCCGGCGCCGGCATCGTGCTGCTCAGCGCGGGCTTCGAGCTGGGCGAGGTCAACCCCACCTTCGCGCAGATGCTGGGCATGCCGCCCGAGGCGCTGCGCGGCACCCCGGTCTCGGCCCTCGTCGCCGACGCCGCCGGCAGCCGCCTGGAGGCCGCGCGCGGCGCGCTGGCGCGCGAGGGCACCTGGCTCGGCACCCTGCCGCTGCGGGCCGCCGACGGCCGCGTGGTCGAGACCGAGTGGCGCCTCGGCCACCACACCGACCCGGCCACCCTGCTCGCCACCGTCACCGACGTCACCGAGCGCCAGGCCATGGAACGCCTGCGCGAGCTGGTGCTGGAGCGCGAACGCCAGGCGCGCAGCGCGGCCGAGCGCCACAGCGAGGGGCTGGAGCACGACATCTGGGCGCGCACCGCCGAGCTGATCGAGGCCAACGCCCGCCTCGAGGCCGAGGTGCGCGAGCGCGAGCGCGCCGAGGAACAGCTGCGCCAGTCGCAGAAGATGGACGCGGTCGGCCGTCTCACCGGCGGCATCGCGCACGACTTCAACAACCTGCTGACCGGCATCACCGGCAACATGGAGCTGCTCAAGCGGCGCCTGCAGCAGGGGCGGTTCGAAGGCGCGGAACGCTACGCCGACGCCGCGCTCGCCGCCTCGGAGCGCGCGGCCGCGCTGACCCATCGCCTGCTCGCCTTCTCGCGCCAGCAGATGCTCGCGCCCACCAGCGTGGACGCCCACGCGCTCGCGCTGTCGATGCAGGACATGCTGCAGCGGACCCTCGGCGAGTCGATCCGCCTCGACATCGTCGCCCACGGCGCGCCCTGGTGCGTGCTGTGCGACGCCAACCAGCTCGAGAACGCGCTGCTGAACCTCGTCATCAACGCGCGCGACGCGCTGCCCGCCGGCGGCACCATCGCCGTCACGGTGCGCAACCTGGAGCCCGGCGCCGCCCGCAGCCCGCGCCTGCCGGACGAACTGGTGGCGGTGGAGGTCGCCGACACCGGCACCGGCATGAGCCGCGACGTGGTCGACAAGGTGTTCGAGCCCTTCTTCACCACCAAGCCGCCGGGCCAGGGCACCGGCCTCGGCCTGTCGATGGTCTACGGTTTCGTGAAGCAGTCCGGCGGCGACATCGAGATCGCCTCGACGCCGGGCGAAGGCACCCTCGTGCGCCTGCTGCTGCCGCGCGCGCACGACGCGCCCGGCGAGGCGCGGCGCGAGGCCCGGCCGCCTGCGCCGGTCGCGGCCCGGGGCGAGTCGCTGCTGGTGGTCGAGGACAACCCGCAGGTGCGCGCGGTGACCGTCGAGGCGCTGCGCGAACTGGGCTATGCGGTGATCGAGGCCGCCGACGCCGACGAGGCGCTGCAGCTCCTCGCCAGCGCGCGCGAGGTCGACCTGGTGATCTCGGACATCGGCCTGCCCGGCGGCGACGGCCGGCAGATGCTCGCCCGGGCGCGCATGCTGCGGCCCGAGCTGCGCGCGCTGCTGGTCACCGGCTACGCCCAGCAGCGCGAGCCCGACGTCGAGTCCGACCCGCGACTGACCCGCACCCTCACCAAGCCGCTGTCGCTCCAGGCCCTGGCCGACGCGGTGCGCAGCATGCTCGACGCGCCATAGCGGCCGGATCCGCGCCAAGCAAAAGGGCGCCCGAAGGCGCCCTTTCCGGTCGCATCGCGCGGGGGCTCAGAACGCCTCGTCGAAGCTGACCTCGCCCTGCACGCCGACCTGGTAGGCCGACACCCGGCGCTCGAAGAAGTTGGTCAGCTCCTGCATGTCCTGCAGCTCCATGAAGGGCAGCGGGTTGCGGACGTTGTAGACCTTCTCCATGCCGAGCTTGGCGAAGTGGTTGTCCGCGCAGTGCTGCAGGTACTGGCGCATGTCGCGGGTGGAGATGCCGGCGACGCCGCCGGAGAGCACGTCCTCGGCGAACTGCACCTCGCACTCGATGGCCTCGGCCAGCATGTCGTAGACCTGCTGCTTCATCTCCGCGTCGAACAGGTCGGGCTCCTCCTCGCGCACCACGCGCACCGACTCGAACGCGAAGTCCATGTGCGCGCTCTCGTCGCGGAACACCCAGTTGGTGCCCGAGGCGAGGCCCGGCAGCAGGCCGCGCGAGCGGAAGTAGTACACGTAGGCGAAGGCGGCGAAGAAGAACAGCCCCTCGATGCAGGCCGCGAAGCAGATCTGGTTCAGCAGGAACTGGCGGCGCTGCTCGCGGGTCTCGATGCGGTGGAGGTTCTGGATCGAGTCGATCCACTTGAAGCAGAAGTCGGCCTTCTTCTTGATCGACGGGATGTTGTCCACGGCGGCGAACGCCTTGGCGCGCTCCGCCGGGTCGGGCAGGTAGTTGTCGAGCAGGGTCAGGTAGAACTGCACGTGCAGCGCCTCTTCGTAGAGCTGGCGCGACAGGTACATGCGCGCCTCGGGCGCGTTGAGGTGCTGGTAGAGGTTGAGCACCAGGTTGTTCGACACGATCGAGTCGCCGGTGGCGAAGAACGCGACCAGGCGGTGGATGAGGTGCCGGTCGGCCGGCGTCATCTTCGAGTGCAGGTCGGTGATGTCGATCTGGAAGTTGATCTCCTCCACCGTCCAGGTGTTCTTGATGGCGTTCCGGTACATCTCGTAGAACTGCGGGTAGCGCATCGGGCGCAGCGTCAGTTCGAAGCCGGGATCGAGCAGCATCTGGCGCACTCGAGGAGTGGGTGAGGAGGAGTGAGGAACGGAGGGAGCCGTGCTCTCGGTGACATTGGAGGTCATGTGCATTACCGGAAGGCAGTGGTGTGGCAGAAGGCAATGGCGCTGGCGCGGGAGATCTATGCCCTGGCGTCGCTGTTGCCGGGTGAGGAGCGCTACGGGATGCGCAGCCAGATCACGCGTGCGGCGGTATCGGTAGCCGCGAACATCGCCGAAGGCTGGACGCGGGAATCCGCACGCGACAAGGCCCACCTGCTGGCTGTCGCGCATGGATCGCTGTCGGAAGCGGAAACGCTGCTGACACTGTGCGAGGACCTCGGCTGGTGCCCCCGCACCGACACCGTGGAGGCGCGGGGGCTGATGGACGAAATCAGTCGCATGCTGACGGTGCTGCGAAGGAGGCGGAGGGAGGTCGCGCAGGTCGAGGGCTGATGCCCTCGTTCCTCACTCCTCCCACTCGCTCCTCCGTTCTTACTGGCAGGCCTCGCAGCTCTCGGGATTCTCCAGCGAGCACACCACCGCGGCGTTGGCCTGGGTCTGGTCGACGGCGGCCTTGGCCGGCGAGGAGACCGTGGTCTTGGTGATCCTGGTCGCCGGGCGCGAGCGCAGGTAGTAGCTGGTCTTCAGGCCCTTCTTCCAGGCGTACATGTACATCGAGGACAGCTGGCCGATGTTCGGGCTCTCGATGAACAGGTTGAGCGACTGCGACTGGTCGATGAAGGCGCCGCGGTCGGCCGCCATGTCGATCAGCGAGCGCATCGGCAGCTCCCACGCGGTGCGGTACACCAGGCGCAGCGACTCCGGGATCTCGGCGATGCCTTGGATCGAGCCGTCGGCCAGCTTGATGCGGTCGCGCAGCTCGGCGGTCCACAGGCCCAGCTTCTTGAGCTCGGCCACCAGGTACTTGTTGATCTGGATGAAGTCGCCCGAGAGCGTCTCGCGCTTGAACAGGTTGGACACCTGCGGCTCGATGCACTCGTAGCAGCCGGCGATCGACGCGATGGTCGCGGTCGGCGCGATCGCGATCATCAGCGAGTTGCGCAGGCCGGTGGTCCTGATGCGCTCGCGCAGCGCGTCCCAGCGCGCGGTGTCCTCGGGCACCACGCCCCAGGCGTCGAACTGCAGCTCGCCGCTGGCCGCGCGGGTGTCCTTGAACGACGGGTGCGGCTGGTGTTCGACGGCCAGTTCGCTGGAGGCGACCAGGGCGTGGAAGTAGATCTCCTCGGCGATCTTCGCCGAGAGCCTGCGCGCGGCGTCCGAGTCGAACGGCAGGCGCATCTTGAAGAAGACGTCCTGCAGGCCCATCGCGCCCAGGCCCACCGGGCGCCAGCGCAGGTTGGCCTGGCGGGCGGTGTCGATCGGGTAGAAGTTGAGGTCGATCACGCGGTCGAGCTGGCGGATCGCGATGCGCACGGTCTCGGCGAGCTTCTCGAAGTCGAAGGTCGCCGCGCCGTTCGGGCCGATCTCGACGTGGTGGCCGAGGTTGATCGAGCCGAGGTTGCACACCGCGGTCTCGGACTGCGAGGTGACCTCGAGGATCTCGGTGCACAGGTTCGACAGGTGCACCACGTTGCCCGGCTTCGCGGTCTGGTTGCAGGCGCGGTTGGACTTGTCCTTGAAGTTCATCCAGCCGTTGCCGGTCTCGGCCAGCGTGCGCATCATCCGCGCGTACAGCTCGCGCGCCTTCACCTGGCGGATCGCCAGGCCCTTGGCCTCGGCCTGCTCGTAGACGCGCTCGAAGGCCTCGCCCCACAGGTCGGTCAGCTCGGGCACGACCTTGGGATCGAACAGCGACCACATGCCGTCGGCCTCGACCCGCTTCATGAACAGGTCGGGGATCCAGTTGGCCAGGTTGAGGTTGTGCGTGCGGCGCGACTCGTCGCCGGTGTTGTCGCGCAGTTCGAGGAACTCCTCGATGTCGCCGTGCCACGGCTCCAGGTAGACGCAGGCCGCGCCCTTGCGCTTGCCGCCCTGGTTCACCGCCGCGACCGAGGAGTCGAGCGTCTTCAGCCACGGCACGATGCCGTTGGAGTGGCCGTTGGTGGACTTGATCAGCGAGCCGCGCGAGCGCACGCGGGTGTAGCTGAGGCCGATGCCGCCCGAGAACTTCGACAGCATCGCCACGTCGGCGTAGCGCGCGTAGATCGACTCCAGGGTGTCGGTCGGCGAGTCCAGCAGGAAGCACGAGGACAGCTGCTCGTGGCTGGTGCCGGCGTTGAACAGGGTCGGCGAGCTGGGCATGTAGTCCAGCGAGGCCATGCGGTGGTACAGGGCGAGCGCGTCCTGCACGTCCTCGGACAGCGCGCAGGCCACGCGCATGAAGAACTGCTGCGGCGTCTCGATGACGTGGCGCGCGGTCGGGTGGCGCACCAGGTAGCGGTCGTACAGCGTGCGCAGGCCGAAGTAGTCGAAGCGCTTGTCGTAGTCCTTGTCGATGGTCGCGTTGAGCTTGCGCGCATGGGTCTGCACGAAGTTCAGCAGGCGGTCGGAGATCAGGCCCAGCTCGTGGCCGCGGGCGATCGACTGCGAGAACGCGTGGATCTCCTGGCCGGTCACTTCCTTGTCGATGTAGTCGGCCAGCAGGCGCGCGGCCAGGCGGCCGTACTCCGGCTCCTCGCCGATCAGCAGCGCCGCGGTGCGGATGGACAGCTCGTCGAGCTCGCGCGTGGTCGCGCCGTCGTACAGGCCCGAGATGGTGCGCGTGGCCACGCGCATCGGGTCGATCTCGTACAGCCCGTCGGCGTTGCGCGTGATCGCGCGGACGATCTTGTTCAGGTCGACCGGCTCGCGCTTGCCGTTGCGCTTGGTCACCGTCATCGCACTGGCGGAGTGCGGCGCGGTGAGGTTGAAGGCGGGCGCGTCGGTGCGCGCAGCGGCCGGTTCGCGCGCAGCGCTCGCGGGCTCGGACGTCGTGGGGGCGACGGCATCGACTGGATTCATGGCGTGGCGTCCTTGTGGCAACGGAAGGGCGGTGCGTGGCGCACGGGTACTGCGGGCGGCCGGCGTGGCCGGCGGCCTGCGGTCGGATCCGGACAGGGCGCGAAGGCGCGCCGACGGTCCGGTCGGCGGCCGCAGGGCACCCAAGATAGTGGGGTGCCCTGGAGGGGTCAACACAAGATTTGGTGTTTACAGGGCCTTGACACGCAAGTGCCTGATAGCGCCGACGAACCGCTGCAGGGCCCCGCGGGAGCGGGCTTCGCAGCGTTCCAGCGGCGGCACGTAACGTGTCGCGACGGCGGTGTCCGGATGCACCGACGATGCCTTCCGGCCGTCTCGCCGGCTGCGACGGCGACCGTTCGTCGTCGCAGGCGGTCCTGGGACGCGGATCAGCCCGCGGCGACCGCCCGCACCGGGGGCCGGATCGTCTCCCCCGGGGTCTCGTAGACCGGCTCCAGCGGATGCCCGCCCTCCGGCAAGGTGCGCGCGGTATCCACCTGCCACTGGCGCGGCGGCGCGCCGTCCCCGGCGACCGCCAGGGGCGAATTGGGGCAGGCGCCGGCGGCCTTGCCGTCGAGCCGCTGGTAGAGCTCGTCCAGCGGCAGCGCGCCCGGCGGCGGGGTGATCCCGGTGTCGGGGTCGATGGGGGGCGCGATCTCGCCCGTGGCGGCGGGCTCGACCAGCTCCACGAACTTGCACAGGTAGAGGTCGGCGGACTCGAGGGTGCGCAGCAGCGCGCGCTGGTCCAGGCCGGGGACCTCCCCCAGGCGGTAGAGCATCTCGGCCGCCTCGCGCAGGGCCTGGAGCTGCTTGAACGCGCCGCCCAGGTAGTTGGCCTGCAGTTCCTCCAGCCGCGCCTTGCGGACCAGCTCGTCCACCGGCAGCAGGGCACGGGTGGCGGCGCTCTCGCTGCGGGTGGTGCCGGCGGTGCCGTGGCGCATGCGCGGCAGGGTGGGGTAGGGATAGGTGCCGGCGACGCCGAAGGCGAAACCCACCTCGCTGTTCCCGTTCCAGCCCTGCAGCCCGCGCAGGTCGTCGGTCACCGCGGCCTGCAGCAGGGTGCGGGCCACCGGTTCGAGCCGGTCGATCACCGCCCGCCACGGCGTGGACGGCGGCGCGACCAGCTCGATCAGCACGCGCTTGTCCTGGGCCGCCCCGCCGCGCTGCGAAGGCAGGGCGCGCGGACGGTCCGGCGGCGGGGCGATCACCACCGGCCGCCGTGCCTCGTGCAGGGCCTGCTGCAGGGTCTGCCGGTCGGCGCGATGGCGCGCCTCGGCCTCGGCCAGCGCGCCTTCCAGTCCGGTGATCTCCAGGCGGCGGCGCGACAGCAGGGTCAGCAGCACCGTGACGGTGACCACGGCGGTGAGCACGGCGGCGCAGAGGATCAGTTCGAACATGCCGGATTCCAGGCGGGGGCGGGCGGGCCGGCGCGCGGACGCATGCGCGCAGCTCGGCCTCCCTATCGGCCGCATGCGCCGGAGGTTGAGCCCGGCGTCGTCCGGCGCGGTGCCGGGCACCGGCGCCCGCCCGGACCGGCCCCATCCCGCCCCTGCCGTCCCCGCCCCGCCTGGCAGGGGAGGCCCCGGCCGCCGCGGCCGGAAGCCCCTCGACGCCGACGGCCTACGCCGCCACGAGCGCCGCCCGCAGCGTGCGCGCCGCGGCCACCATGTGCGCCAGCGCGGCCTCGACCTCGGGCCAGCCGCGGGTCTTGAGCCCGCAGTCCGGATTCACCCAGACCTGCGCCGGGTCGAGCACCTCCAGCGCGCGTTCGAGCAGGGCCTGCATCTCCGCCGCGTCGGGCACCCGCGGCGAGTGGATGTCGTAGACCCCGGGCCCGATGCCGGCCGGGTAGCGGAAGCGCACGAAGGCGTCGAGCAACTGCATGCGCGAGCGGCTGGTCTCGATGGAGATGACGTCGGCATCCAGCGCGGCCACCGCCTCGATGATGTCGTTGAACTCCGCGTAGCACATGTGGGTATGGATCTGCGTGGCCGGCGCCGCGCCGCCCGCGGCGATGCGGAAGCAGGCCACCGCCCAGTCGAGGTAGGCCGGCCAGTCCGCCCGCCGCAGCGGCAGGCCCTCGCGCAGCGCCGGCTCGTCGATCTGCACGATGCCGATGCCCGCCGCCTCCAGGTCGCCCACCTCGTCGCGCAGGGCGAGCGCGAGCTGGCGGCAGACCGCCTCGCGCGGCAGGTCGTCGCGCACGAACGACCACTGCAGCACCGTGACCGGCCCGGTCAGCATGCCCTTCACGGGGCGCGCCGTGAGCGACTGCGCATGGCGGCTCCAGGCCACGGTCATCGGCGCCGGGCGTGCGACGTCGCCGAACAGGATCGGCGGCTTCACGCAGCGCGAGCCGTAGCTCTGCACCCAGCCCTGGCGGGTGAAGGCGAAGCCGTCGAGCTGCTCGCCGAAGTACTCGACCATGTCGTTGCGCTCGGCCTCGCCGTGCACCAGGACGTCGAGCCCCAGCGCTTCCTGCACGCGGATGGCGTGCGCGATCTCGTCGCGCAGCACCCCTGCGTAGCCTGCATCGTCCAGCCGGCCGGCCCGGTGCGCCGCCCGCGCTGCGCGCAGCGCCGGCGTCTGCGGGAAGGAGCCGATGGTGGTCGTGGGCAGCAGCGGCAGGCCGAAGCGCTCGGCCTGGAGCCGGCGGCGCGTGTCGAGGTCGGCGCTGCGCCACGTGCTGGCCGCGTCCAGCGCCGCGACCCGCTCGCGCGCCTCGGGCCGCAGCACGCGCGCGGCGCTGCGCCGTTGCGCCACCAGCGCGCGGCGGTGGTCGAGCGCGGCGCGCGCGCCCAGGTCGCCCGCGACCGCGTCCGCCAGGCAGCGGCACTCCGCGATCTTCTGTCGCGCGAACGCCAGCCAGCCCTTGAGTTCGGGATCGAGCCGGGTCTCCTCGTCGAGGTCGATCGGCACGTGCAGCAGCGAGCAGGACGGCGCGATCCACAGCCGGTCGTCGCCGAGCCGCGCGCGGGCGCGCTCGACCAGGGGCAGGGCGCGATCGGGATCGGCGGCCCAGACGTTGCGGCCGTCCACCACGCCGAGGGACAGCGTGGCGGATGGCGGCAGCGCATTGAGCACCGCATCGAGCTGTCCGGGCGCACGCACGAGGTCCACGTGCAGGCCGGCCACGGGCAGCCGGGCGGCGAGGTCGAGGTTGTCGCCGAGCGCCCCGAAATAGGTCGCCAGCAGCAGCCGCGGCCCGGTGCCGGCGAGCGCCGCGTAGGCGCGGGCACAGGCCGCGCGCGCCGCGGGATCGAGGTCGAGGACCAGGCAGGGCTCGTCGATCTGCACCCACTCGGCGCCCTCTGCGTGCAGGCCGTCCAGCAGCGCGCGATAGGCCGGCACGAGGGCGTCCAGCAGGTCCAGCGGCGCGCTGCCGTCGACGGTCTTGGACAGCAGCAGGAAGCTGACCGGCCCCAGCAGCACCGGCCGCGCCGCGTGGCCGGCGGCCCGGGCCTCGCGCAGCTGCGCCAGCGGCGCGTCGCCGGCGAGGCGGAAGCGCTGCCCGGCATGCAGCTCGGGCACCAGGTAGTGGTAGTTCGTGTCGAACCACTTGGTCATCTCCAGCGCCGGCAGGTCGTGGCCGTCGCGCGCGTGGCCGCGCGCCATCGCGAAGTAGATCGCCAGCGGGTCGCCCAGCGCGCGATAGCGTTCCGGCACGGCGTCGAACAGCACCGCGGTGTCGAGCACGTGGTCGTACAGGGAGAAGTCGTTCACCGGCACCACGTCGGCGCCCGCGTCGCGCGCGAGCGTCCAGTGGCGATGGCGGAGCGTGCGGGCGGTCTCGGCGAGGGCGGCGGCGTCGCTCTCGCCGCGCCAGTAGGCCTCGAGCGCCTTCTTGAGTTCGCGGCGGCGGCCGATGCGGGGAAAGCCGAGGAGGGTGACGGTGGACATGCGGAACTCCGTGCGGTCGGGTCGGGACGACCGGCCGCCCGCGGAGCGGCACGCCGCGACGCCGCCGGCGGGCCGGCGGTCGCGCACGTGCCGGCACCTCCCCCGCGGGACGCCCGGCAGACACGCGGCGCGCTGCTGCGCGCCGCGGCCGGGGCAGGTCTTCGGGCTCGCGGACACGGCAAGGCTGCGCCTTCCCACCTACTGGCCATCGCTTCCCGGGCGTGCCCGCCCAGTGCGTTTCCCGATGCGCGTTGCCGCGTCACCGTGACGGCGTTCGTTTCCGCTGACCGCTGCGGGGCAGCTCCGGATTTCCACCGGATTCCCTCTTAGTCCATCGCAACATGCGGATGAAGCGATGGAACCTCGGCCGGCCGACCTTACGCCCGGCCCGGGTGCAGGTCAACGCGCGGGGCGGGGACAATGGCGAAGGGCGCCCTCGTCTTCTGGGCGGCCTGCTGTCTGCACGGCAGCGAACTCCCGCTCTCTCCCGTCAGATATAGCCTTGGCTCTCTGAGCTGCCTGCAGGGCAATGAGCACGCACCGCGGCTGCGCGATGACATCGACCATCTCTGAGCTGCCTACACGGCAGTGAACGGCTGCCCCTCGCACTGCCGGCGTTTGTGGAGTTTCTGAGCTGCCTACACGGCAGTGAACGTGGTGCCGTCCTGATGCACGCGTGCGATGCGTTTCTGAGCTGCCTACACGGCAGTGAACGGCGTTGGGCGGCGTCTCCATCGCCGTGTCCATTTCTGAGCTGCCTACACGGCAGTGAACGCATGGACATCGTGCTGATCTCGCAGGACTTCTTTCTGAGCTGCCTACACGGCAGTGAACTCGCTTGCCCATCGAAAACCGGTGCGGACCATTTTCTGAGCTGCCTACACGGCAGTGAACGACGCTGGCCGCATCATCGGCGAGCTGCATGCTTTCTGAGCTGCCTACACGGCAGTGAACTGCCGGAATGGTGCGTCTACATCGAGCTCAGTTTTCTGAGCTGCCTACACGGCAGTGAACGTGGCGAGGGCTTCGGAATGCTTGAGGATTGCTTTCTGAGCTGCCTACACGGCAGTGAACCTTCGGGCGGGTCCGGGTCGGGCGGCGCCACATTTCTGAGCTGCCTACACGGCAGTGAACTTGCCCGCAAGCGGGGTCGTCCGCCTAAGCACTTTCTGAGCTGCCTACACGGCAGTGAACCGCGATGCGCGGCATGGGCTACGCCGTGGAGTTTTCTGAGCTGCCTACACGGCAGTGAACCACGCAGCGCGCGCGACAACTTCAAGCGAGTATTTCTGAGCTGCCTACACGGCAGTGAACGGCTGCGCAGGCGGCGGCTTGTCGCCCTGCAGTTTCTGAGCTGCCTACACGGCAGTGAACATGCTCGCCGATTTCGCGGACATGCAGGAGCGTTTCTGAGCTGCCTACACGGCAGTGAACAGGACTTCAAGTCCACGCTGCTCGACGTGCTCTTTCTGAGCTGCCTACACGGCAGTGAACCGCACGGCGTGTGCGCCATTGCGGCAGTCAGGTTTCTGAGCTGCCTACACGGCAGTGAACTCGACGGCGCCCATGCGGCGGGGTGTCTCCCGTTTCTGAGCTGCCTACACGGCAGTGAACCTTGGCGTCGTTGACGGTCTCCCAGCAGAACATTTCTGAGCTGCCTACACGGCAGTGAACCGCGGAGCATATGATGCGCGAGCGGGCCGCATTTTCTGAGCTGCCTACACGGCAGTGAACGCCGCCGCGACTAGCATGCCGAGTAGCACGATTTTCTGAGCTGCCTACACGGCAGTGAACCCGCATTCGGGCGGTGGACGCTGGCTCCCACTTTTCTGAGCTGCCTACACGGCAGTGAACTCCTAAGCCGCGCGCGCCGTCCACTACTCAACTTTCTGAGCTGCCTACACGGCAGTGAACACGTCGGCTGCCTCCTCGCCCGCCTCGGAACCTTTCTGAGCTGCCTACACGGCAGTGAACGCATAAGGCCCGCAGCGCGGATGATGTCGGAATTTCTGAGCTGCCTACACGGCAGTGAACCGGAAGAGGAAGCGCGCATCGCGATCCACGGATTTCTGAGCTGCCTACACGGCAGTGAACGCCACGGCAGCGCGGACATTCGCCAATTCGTTTTTCTGAGCTGCCTACACGGCAGTGAACGCCTGCGGCCGGAATTGCTCACGGGCTCCGGCTTTCTGAGCTGCCTACACGGCAGTGAACGACGTGTATTGTGGCGGTGCGGTCATGGGTGCTTTCTGAGCTGCCTACACGGCAGTGAACCTCATCGCTTTGCTCCTCGATTCAAGGTGTCATTTCTGAGCTGCCTACACGGCAGTGAACCTACTCCGAAAGCGTCGCCGAGGCGCTCTGCATTTCTGAGCTGCCTACACGGCAGTGAACATGATGGAACGAGGCAGGGAGTGCCTGGTCGATTTCTGAGCTGCCTACACGGCAGTGAACCCGTCCCTCGTTGCCAGCGCGCCGCTGATTGTTTTCTGAGCTGCCTACACGGCAGTGAACGCGCGCTTCGGCGGCGCTCGCGAATGCCTTGTTTTCTGAGCTGCCTACACGGCAGTGAACATGGCGGCGGGGATGGTCAGATGGTCGGTCATTTTCTGAGCTGCCTACACGGCAGTGAACCGCCAGGTGGCTGTCTTTGCGGGGACGGCCGCTTTCTGAGCTGCCTACACGGCAGTGAACCGCGGCAAGCGGCACCCAAGCCGCCGCAGCGCTTTCTGAGCTGCCTACACGGCAGTGAACGCCGTGGACGCCGGCTCGCACTGGCGTATGGTTTTCTGAGCTGCCTACACGGCAGTGAACGGCGAGATCGACCAGCTCATCGCCGATGTGTCTTTCTGAGCTGCCTACACGGCAGTGAACGAGGACCCCGCCTTCGAGTGGGCGATGTACGCTTTCTGAGCTGCCTACACGGCAGTGAACGAGGCTGTCTCCTGGCTGGGGCAGGTCGGTCATTTCTGAGCTGCCTACACGGCAGTGAACGAATCCAGGGGCCTGCCTTGAACTGCCGACCTTTTCTGAGCTGCCTACACGGCAGTGAACATGTCCACGATCACGTACGGCGTGCCCTGGATTTTCTGAGCTGCCTACACGGCAGTGAACAGCGACCGCAGGAACATCGGACCCAGGATTGCTTTCTGAGCTGCCTACACGGCAGTGAACTTCGCCGGGGCCTGGTCGTACACGATGCGCTTTTTCTGAGCTGCCTACACGGCAGTGAACTCAGTGACGACAAGGTCGCCGCCGGGCGTGATTTTCTGAGCTGCCTACACGGCAGTGAACCTGGGCAAGGTCTACCGCACGAAGCGCATCGATTTCTGAGCTGCCTACACGGCAGTGAACCGGGAACGGGTCATCGCGCTGATCGAGCGCGATTTCTGAGCTGCCTACACGGCAGTGAACCGACGACACCACCGGCCGGTGGATCGAGGCGTTTTCTGAGCTGCCTACACGGCAGTGAACATTGCGAGGTCAGACACGGTGCGGTCTCCGGTTTTCTGAGCTGCCTACACGGCAGTGAACGGCGCCTGGCGTCGGGGCTGGACGAAGCGGCCTTTCTGAGCTGCCTACACGGCAGTGAACCGGCGTGGCGAGCTCGCGACGCAGCGCATCGCTTTCTGAGCTGCCTACACGGCAGTGAACAGGGTCCCGATGTCCGCGTTCTCGAACCGACCTTTCTGAGCTGCCTACACGGCAGTGAACGCGGCCGCACTCGTCGCGCCCCACGTCCGGCATTTCTGAGCTGCCTACACGGCAGTGAACGCCCCGGCGCGAAGAGACGCGCCGGGCTCGAATTTCTGAGCTGCCTACACGGCAGTGAACAACGCGAACCTCTCCGACCTGCACCGCGCGATTTTCTGAGCTGCCTACACGGCAGTGAACCCGATTTCGCCGCGACCGAGACCGTCGGCGAATTTCTGAGCTGCCTACACGGCAGTGAACCGGCCGTGGACCGGCCTCGGGAGCCATCGACGTTTCTGAGCTGCCTACACGGCAGTGAACATCTGTCATTCGCATCCGCCGAGCCTGCTTGCTTTCTGAGCTGCCTACACGGCAGTGAACGCTGTCCGGCGCTGCCACCGCTGGGTGAATTTGTTTCTGAGCTGCCTACACGGCAGTGAACTGTTTTGGGCTGGCCTTGCTGGGGCGGTGCTGTTTCTGAGCTGCCTACACGGCAGTGAACTCGCTCATACGACTCCCAAGCCGACTGAGCGATTTCTGAGCTGCCTACACGGCAGTGAACGGCGACTCATGCTGTTCGGGCTGTTGGCTCTTTTTCTGAGCTGCCTACACGGCAGTGAACTCATCGAGCGCCGAACTGCGGGTGGCCGGTCATTTCTGAGCTGCCTACACGGCAGTGAACGCCCCCTGGGCGCATCCGTCGGACCCCTCGGTGTTTCTGAGCTGCCTACACGGCAGTGAACACGAACCCGCATCTGCTGACCGCGATCAGGAATTTCTGAGCTGCCTACACGGCAGTGAACGTGCGTAAAGCGCCGGTGCAGCAGGCCTTCGCTTTCTGAGCTGCCTACACGGCAGTGAACGGTGTGGACCTTTCCGGCGTGCATGCGCGTTTTTTCTGAGCTGCCTACACGGCAGTGAACATGAAGGTTCTGGCCTGCATCGAGTTCGAC
Organism: Coralloluteibacterium thermophilum; assembly: GCF_042654365.1. Taxonomy (NCBI): domain Bacteria; kingdom Pseudomonadati; phylum Pseudomonadota; class Gammaproteobacteria; order Lysobacterales; family Lysobacteraceae; genus Coralloluteibacterium; species Coralloluteibacterium thermophilum. Next base: position 34,309 of record NZ_JBHSGG010000034.1, on the reverse strand, counting down.
GATTTCTGAGCTGCCTACACGGCAGTGAACGCGGCGGCCACGGAGCCCCTGCAGACGGTGATTTTCTGAGCTGCCTACACGGCAGTGAACCCCGTGGAAATGGAACTCGCCCTGCGCGAGCTTTTCTGAGCTGCCTACACGGCAGTGAACCCCATGCACATCGTCGACGACGTCCAGGACTGTTTCTGAGCTGCCTACACGGCAGTGAACCTACTCGCGGCATTCGCGACCGGCCTCAGCGCTTTCTGAGCTGCCTACACGGCAGTGAACCGGCAGCATCCCTGCGGTCGCGCGCGCCGTGCGTTTCTGAGCTGCCTACACGGCAGTGAACGGCGGGTTGGGCGGAGGCGCCGGCCTCACCCTTTTCTGAGCTGCCTACACGGCAGTGAACCGCCTACAAAGCCGCGCTGGATTATTCCGCATTTTCTGAGCTGCCTACACGGCAGTGAACATTCCATCGACGCTGTAGGGCCTGACGACGATTTTCTGAGCTGCCTACACGGCAGTGAACCGCGCGAACGATCTTTGCCCAGTAACGGCAACTTTCTGAGCTGCCTACACGGCAGTGAACTCGTCCACTTCGCCGTCCGGCAAATGGCCGGCTTTCTGAGCTGCCTACACGGCAGTGAACGTCCGAGGACGGGCGAGGTCGGCAAAGTCCCATTTCTGAGCTGCCTACACGGCAGTGAACCACGGAATACGACCAACCGCGCGCCTTGCGATTTTCTGAGCTGCCTACACGGCAGTGAACACTCAGTGGGGCTACGGCGGCAGGCTGGTGTCTTTCTGAGCTGCCTACACGGCAGTGAACCAGGCCCCGGAGACCGCGCAGGCGGTTGAGCATTTCTGAGCTGCCTACACGGCAGTGAACCGGGCGTGTGGGAACTGCGCTACCTCGTGCGCTTTCTGAGCTGCCTACACGGCAGTGAACGCGACGCGCTTGATCGCCTCGTCGCGGTCCTTTTTCTGAGCTGCCTACACGGCAGTGAACGACCTGCCCGACATCGCTGTGTTTCTGCACACTTTCTGAGCTGCCTACACGGCAGTGAACTCGCCCTCGTCGTAGTCGCCCCAGATCGCGCCTTTCTGAGCTGCCTACACGGCAGTGAACTCGCCGGCGCTCGCGATCAACCGCGACGACAATTTCTGAGCTGCCTACACGGCAGTGAACCGTAGCGGCCCCGTGCAGGAGAGCCGCGAGCTTTTCTGAGCTGCCTACACGGCAGTGAACGGCGCTCCATCTCTTCGCGCGCCTGGACGTACTTTCTGAGCTGCCTACACGGCAGTGAACGTTATCTGGCGATAGCTGTCCAGACGGGCCACTTTCTGAGCTGCCTACACGGCAGTGAACAAGGTCGGGATCCTCTCCCCTGATGTGCCGGTTTCTGAGCTGCCTACACGGCAGTGAACACCAGCCCGTGGCTGGCGGCTACGTGCCGTTCTTTCTGAGCTGCCTACACGGCAGTGAACTGGCTCGTCGGCGTCAACCAGCACTACATCTGTTTCTGAGCTGCCTACACGGCAGTGAACGCATCGTCCTCTCGCTCCTTCAGGTGTTGCGCTTTCTGAGCTGCCTACACGGCAGTGAACTCGCCGGTGCTCGCCGCGTGGGCGCAGTCGCCTTTCTGAGCTGCCTACACGGCAGTGAACGAACGCGATGTCCGGCCCGATGTCGCCGTCATTTTCTGAGCTGCCTACACGGCAGTGAACCTCCTGCGCGGCGGCCGGCGCATCGGGCACATTTTCTGAGCTGCCTACACGGCAGTGAACCTCGACGCCATCGCGCGCAAGCACGGCGGGCTTTTCTGAGCTGCCTACACGGCAGTGAACGAGCGTGAGCCGGGAGCGCTGGACCCTGACGCTTTCTGAGCTGCCTACACGGCAGTGAACGAGCGCAAGCCCCGGGTACGGAGCCGGCCACGTTTCTGAGCTGCCTACACGGCAGTGAACACCGCCACCATTCCGGCGTCCGGCGACACGAATTTCTGAGCTGCCTACACGGCAGTGAACGGTACCAGCCGAACCCTGCCGTACTCACTGGATTTCTGAGCTGCCTACACGGCAGTGAACGAAACGCCAGTCGTGCTCGCTGACCCCATCCGTTTCTGAGCTGCCTACACGGCAGTGAACGAGCAGGGCCGCAGGCATGCGGCTCACCGACTTTTCTGAGCTGCCTACACGGCAGTGAACTCGGGGTTGCCCGTGTGGTTGCCCTCCACGACTTTCTGAGCTGCCTACACGGCAGTGAACGCCAAGAGGGCGCTGATCGCGTTCGTCGTTGTTTTCTGAGCTGCCTACACGGCAGTGAACATTCCTCCGGGTGGTCATTTGTTCGTGGACGATTTCTGAGCTGCCTACACGGCAGTGAACATCGAGAAGTACGCGGTGTTGCTGGCGTCCGCTTTCTGAGCTGCCTACACGGCAGTGAACGTGACGGTGGTGACGTTGGTGACGGCGGTGACTTTCTGAGCTGCCTACACGGCAGTGAACCTCAAGACGGACTACGCCTTCAAGGAGCGCAATTTCTGAGCTGCCTACACGGCAGTGAACGGCATGTCCAGCGAGAACTGCCGGGACGACGCTTTCTGAGCTGCCTACACGGCAGTGAACGCGCCCATGGCCGTGCGCAGCTCGCGAGCGATTTTCTGAGCTGCCTACACGGCAGTGAACTAGAAGCCATGGCACCGGAAGCCGCGCCAACTCTAGCGTATGAGGCAAAAGAAGGCCGACCTCCCTTTCAGGAGGTCGGCCGCTAAGTGATTGAAAGATGGCCGAAGATTGGGCTCGCTCAGAAAAGGGTCAGAACCAGGGAACGGTCGCCTCCCGGCTCAGGCCGTAGCTGTTAAAGGCACCGGACACCGGCTCGGGAAGCAGGGGGCCGTGCTGAACGAAGAGCGGAAACGTGGGCTGTCCCGTGCTGCGGCTTCCGATGACGACATGGGGGAGCATGAGCCGCTTGGCGACCGTGTCCGGAATGCGCTGCTGCGCAGTGTCGTCGTCGAGTCCGTGGCGACGCATGGCGCGCCGGCGAAGCCGGGCGGGGCTGCTCTTGGCCTGTACCCGGCTTACCCGCCGATGCTGGACACCCGTAGGAACGGGAGTGATCGCCGACAGATGCAGGTGATCGAGCATCCCCTCGATCCAGCCGGTTGCCATCAGTGTCCGTAGCGACGCTTCGAAGCCATGCAGACGCACGCGACCTCCCAGTGTGGGTTTGCTGTCGTCGTGTTCGGGAAAGCTGACGCCGATGTCCTGGCAGCCCAACTGCGCAAGAGCGCGATGGAGTCGGGCGTACAGGCCATTGAGCAGATGCTGAGGCGTCAGTTCCGGGTCGCGGCGCAGGCGGCACTCCAGGTAATGATCCATGGCATCAGCCCGCGTCGCCGAACACGCCACCGCGGACCAGGGTCGCGACGACGAAGTGCTGCTGCTCCAGGTCGGGCGCCTTGTCCTTGATGACCCAGTTGTCCAGCAGGTTGTAGAAATCCAACTTGTCCTTCGGTTGACGGTACGCCTTGCCCTGGGTCGTGACCGAGCCGTAGGGCTCCACGGCGATCGGTCCGTTCTCATCCGCGCCGGGGTACCAGGTATCGATCGTACGCAGGGCGTTGCCGATCTTCTGCGAGTGGATTGCGGCAATGGCTTTCTCGCCTTCGCCGACGGCGTACAGCGTCTTGCTCTTGTCGCCCCGGCCGCGGTCGAGGATCAGCTCCTGCGAGGGAAAGACTTCCTGGCCCGCACCGGCGCGCACGAAGGCCGTGACCTGAAGCAGGACATGCGCATTGCCGGCCAGGCCGGACTCGACCACCGTCGCCAAGGCGCTCACCCCCTCGGCCCCGCCGGCCGGTGCGGACAGCTCGCGCAGGGAGTGGTCGAGTGCCTGGAACGTCCACTGCGTGGCGGCCTTGCCATCCTTCAGGTGTGCGACCTGCACCTCCACCTGCTCGGCGCCGATGCGGTTGCGCCACAGGAAGCGGCCGTTGGCGAGGTTGGCGGCATAGCGCCGCGCCAGTTCGCCGAAGCCGTGCTGCTGCACGTAGCCGCCGACAGTGGCGACGAGCTTCTTGCGGTAGTCGGCGTCGTTGCAGGCCGAGGGCTCGCCGGTGCCGCCGAGCACGCGCAGGGTGAACTGGACCTTGAGCGTGTCGGCCTCCAGTGGAAGGGCGGCTACGTCCACGGTCTGGAGGTTGGGGTTCTCGATGGCGGCATCGAGCTTGGCCGGGTCCTGGTCCTTCGTCTTGAGCCGATTGGAAATGGTGCCGCGCACCGACTTCTCGCGGATCTTCACTGGTTGCCAGGTGGTGGACTCGCCGCGCGCAGCCCAGTCGCCCGCGAAGAACAGCGCATCGGAGGGATCGAGCTTGCGCTCGAAGGCAAGGACGGAGGCGGTCTTGAGGTCTTTGGACATGATGGGATTCCTTGTCGGATGACTGTCAGTCGAAGTCGTAGAGCTGCTCGAGCGCGTCGGCAGCGGGGCGGTAGTCGTTGCGGCAGCGATAGAGGCCGATCTCGGGTTGGCTGTCCGCATACCAGAGCAGTTGCTGGGGCGTTTGCAGCCGGTGTGGGCTGATCCATTCCCCAACCGAATAGAGGCCTTCCACGAAGCGGAATGGCGTGTCCGCATCACGCGCGTTGGCGACGCTGCCTGCCGGATGCAGCTCGCCGAGCGCGCCATAGCCGACCGGGATCGGCACGATCCAGCCCTGGCCCTTGCGGTCGTTGAGCCATTCGCCCTTGCCGTCTTTCTCGCCCGGCTGGTAGCGCCAGTTGATCCGCGACAGCGACAGCCATGCATCGAGGCGGGTGGACGCGGGCTTCTCGGCCTGCAGCTCGGCCAACCGTGCATCCAGCCGATCCTCGCGCGATACCAGTGCGAAGCCGGGCAGCAACCGCATGCGCGCCTTGCGGAACTCGGCCTGTCGATCGCTTTCGGTGCCGGTCAGGTCCAGACTCCAGGGACGGTAGCGGAACCGGCCTGGTTGGGTGGGGGGCAACAGGGTGCCTCCTGCGATGCGCATGCCGGCAAGCAGCTCCGCCACGGTGGCGAGATCGGCTTCGCGCGCTTCCGGTTCGCGGCTCCAGCGTTCGCTGTCGACGCCGAGCACGAGGCTCAGTTCCAGATGGATGCGGCCTTCCTCGACGATGGCGGCGGTGCCGCCGTCCTTGCCGACCGGGTTGCGGGTCAGCCGGAATGCCTTGACGAAGCCACCTTCGGTGACCTGCTCCTGGTGACCGTGACTGACCACGCCGACCGCCTTGAACGCCAGGTCGAGGCCGGCTGCTTGGGTCTTGCGCTCCAATGCCCACATCGCGCCGAGGAACGCCGTCATCGACGGGAACCCATGCGTCAACGGGCTCGAAACGGCGTTGGCGTTCTGCACGTGCAGGTGCGGCAGTACGAGCAGGTGGCTGAAGCGGGGACACGCGCTCATGCCTCGACTCCCGCTGGAGCGCGGCGCTGCATCGGTACCGGCCAGGCGGCATCGACGATGGCCAGCCCGGCCCAATGCTTGTACTCGGCATCGCCGACGGTGGTCAGTCCGGCTTCGCGCAGTTGGGCGTTGACCCAGTTGGCGAAGCGGCCGGCGACTTCGTCTTGCCAATCGCCGCGGTGATAGGCGGCGATGAAGTCTTCGTCTTCTTGTTCATGTCCCGCACGCGACGGCAATTCGATGCGCTCGGGGTCGAGCCAGAGCTGTTCGCAGAGCGGAAGCGTGCAGTCCGGGTTGCGGGTCCAGCCGGGCTCGGAGTTGGCCTGGATGCTGGCGGCGAACACGGGCAACTGGAAGCCCAGGGCTTGCTCGATGGCTTCGCGCCGGTTCCGCGTGTCGATGGTCGGAGCGGGATTGGAGAGCAGAAAGTCGGCCAGCGTACTCACCAGGAAGCGCACGCCCTTGAAGTGGGCGAACCGGTCGAGGGCCGTCTCCACGTTCAATAGCTGTCGGAACCTGTCCTGGTCCCACCTGGGGGGAGGCAGCGACGCCAACAGGTAGTTGATGCCGCCACGCTCGCTGTTGAGCTGGGAGATGTTCTGTGGCTTCGTCCCCCCCAGCTTGCGCGCGACCAGGTTGCGGTAGTCGCGGTAGGGTGCCTCATGTGCCTCCTTGGCCCGGAAGGCTTGCCGCGCCAGTTTGTTGGTTTCGCCGAAGCGGGCATCCTGGATGTCCGCATGTACGGCATGGGCCAGACTGCTGGAGAACAGCGGCTGCAGGAGGTGGTAGTCGGCGTCGTTCGAAGGTCGGCCGCCGATGAGCCAGTACACCTGTTTGGCCGCCCCATGCGATGCGGGCGCGGATTCGCTGCGCACCAGGCCGCCGAAGGCCTCCATCCACCCGGATGCGACGGTGGGGTCTGGATGCAGGGCGCTGCGCAGATCGGCGTCGCCGGACTGCATCCAGTCCAGCAAGCGACGACCATCGACTTCGATCTTGAGGAACTTGAACACGTCCAGTGCGGCGGCGTTTCCAACCACGTCCTCGGCGAAGTCCTCGCCGAGCAGATGGCTGCCGACCTCCGCGTGCCGCGGCAGCTTGGCCGGGGCAACGTGCAGGCTGCTGCCGCGCGCGTCCGGATGGGTGGCCTTGAGCACGTGGGTGACGACCTGGATCTGGCCAACCCGGCGCGCCGCATCCGCCAGCCACACCCCGTACTCGTACTTCGATGCGCCGTCGGCATCGTCCTCCTTGCCTTTCAGCTTGGCCTCGCGCCGCGCATCGATGAACGCGGCGATGGCCGAGCGGAAAAGCTCGGAGCGTGACCCACGTTCCGATTCTTCACTCATTAGGAGAGTCCTTTCATTCGACCCTGATGGGTCTAGTCTGTAGACTCACCCACAGCAGCGCGCCGTGGGTGAGGAGGTTTTCTATGGGGAGCAAGCGCTCCCTAACGATCTTCTACGCAGATGAGAACCACCCATCACCTTTACCTCCTTGGATTTCAAGGCCGGCCCCAACCGGCAAGCTGTGATCTGGGCCGGGGCATTGTTCGCACCAATGCCCCGGCCCTTTAAAAGCTACACGGATAGGAACGCGCTTGCAAATCCATAGCAGTCGAAGTTCCAAACTGCCGAGAAGGCAGCTCAGAAAATAGCAGTCGAAGTTCCAGCTTCGGCTTACTGCCGAGTAGGCAGTCTTGAGGCATGGATGCCCCTTCACTTCTTCTCTCCAAACCCCAGCCAAGAGTGATACCGCCACCCTTGGGCGCTCTCGGGAACCTCCACGGTCGCCAACCGCTCGGCGCAGGTGGCCAGGGGCAGATCGAGGTGCTCGGCCTGCTCGGCCAGCAACGCCATCAGGTCGAACTGGCCCCAGACATCGATGCGAGCGCCGGGATCGAGCTTCACGTTCTGGCGAAGGCTGCGGTCGATGGAGACGTACAGGCTCCGGCCGCGCCGGAGCGGGTCGTCCTCGACGCGATGCAGGACCAGGCGTTCCTCGTCCTCGTCAGGCAGGAAGGCCACGGTGGTCTTGCGCAGCGTGTCCTCGCGAAAGGGCTGCTGTTGCGGCAGCACACCGGTCAGGGCCGCCTTCGGGTACTGCCACGACCATGCGGACTCGTCGCGCTCCATGGGCGCATCCATCGGCGGCGCCACCGAACCGGGCATGCGCTGCCTGGGCAGCATGCCGGCGGCGATGCGCGCCTGCTCCAGGTCCACGAGCCGTTCGCGGCTGGCCCATTCGGATTCGGGTCGTGGGCGGATGCGCGGCAGCGCGGTGAGCGTGCGGTACTCGTCCGGCGACAGCACCCGCTCCAGGCGTGGGGAGCGCAGGCGGAAGCGATGGGTGTCGTCGTGCCGCTCGAAGCCGGGACGGACGAAGACGGGCGCCGGATGACCGCCGGCCAGCAGCCGGCCTTCCAGCGATTTCAGGTTCCGCTCGAACACCAGGAGATTCGGTCGCTCGCCCCGCTTGCAGCGATGCCGCTGCACACGCCCTGCAAGCTGGATCAACGAGCGCATCGACGAGGGCTCGGCCACCGCCCAGTCGGCGTCCCAATCGCGACCGACTTCGCAGACGGGCGAAGCCAGGACGACGAACAGGTGGTCGCCTTCCGGGTGGGCATCGAGGGCGGCGCGTATGGCCGGCAGCCGATAGACGCCCTGCCCGTCGCCGCGCCGATTGAGGGCCGCATCGAGTTGTTGCTCGATGGCGGATCGCTGAAGCAGCGGGAAGCGCGCGTGGTAGACGCACAGGTGGATGTGGCTACCAGCCGGTGCGCCTATGGCGAACAGTGCCTGCGCCACGTCGAACAGCGGGTCGATGTTGGCCATGCGCACGATGCCGAAGCTGACGCGCTTGCCGCTGACCGGATCGGTTTCGGCGTGGTCGCCGTGCAGGCGCAGGCACGCCGCGTGCACGTGCCGGGCGAATTCCGTGCGGAGTTCTGCCTTGGGAACGCCCTTGGCGATGTCCAGCGGAACCAGCTCGGCCCGCCGCAGCGGTTCGGCCTTCTCCAGCTTCGCCGCACGTTTGCCGACGAACTGCGCATGCTGCCTGGCGAAAGCATCGCCGTCCGTGCAGGTGGCGACCTGCGCGCCGAACTCATCGGCCCACAGGCACGGCACCTGGACCTGTTCCGGGCGTTGTCCCGCGTCATCGCCGCGATTGCGGCGGTAATGGATGCGCCCGGCGCGGTAGGCGAGGAACATGCCCTCCACGAGCGCCGGCGGCAGCGTGGCCGAGGAGAGCACCACGCGCGTGCCGAGCATGCCGGCCCAGTGCACCAGCCGGGTCAGCGCGGGCAGGTCGTCGAGGTCGTAGTCGTCCAGCTCGTCGAGGATCAGGTCCGCGCTCATCAGCCGCAGCATCGGGGCGATCTGGCGTCCGGCACGCAGCGCTTCGGTCGCGGGCACCATGTGGTCCACGGTGCAGACCAGCATCGGCGCCGACAGCAGGTTGCGGATGTCAGGGTCGTGCAGCGCGCGCGACAGCAGGGGGTGGTCGGCGACGACGCCTTCGTAGAGAACGTGGCTGTCCTCTTCGATCAGGTCCTGGATCGACGCGGAGCCCTGCGCTTCGGCCTTCCGCTCGTAGTACTCGAACAGAGTACGGCTGGCCGAGCCGCCGACACGGACCGCCAGCTCGTCTTCGCCAAGATGCAGGTCGTTGCGATAGCTGCGGCCGGTCTGCAGGGTCAGGGTGCGCAGGCCGAGCGCATAGGTGGCGCGCAGCCCCTGCTGCGGATCGGCCAGGGCGTAGAGGATCCGGGCGTTGGCCAACGTCTTGCCACAGCCGGTCGAGGCCATGTTGACGATGAAGGCCCCCTGCCCGCGTGCGGCATCGCGCAGCGACGTGGCGGCATCGGCGGCCTTGTCCTGCCAGGAGAAGCGCGGGTCGGCGCTGCGCTTGCGCAGGCCGCGATGGTTGGCCAGACGTGGCAGATGGCGTTCGAAGCCGGGCAGGGCGTGGGCGATCAGGCCCGCATCGCGGGCAACGCCGAGCAGGTGTTCGTCCAGCGGCTGCTTGAGGTGGCCGTCGCGGTCGGTGTTCGCATACAGGCGGGTGTTGCCGTCGCCCCTCACCCGCAACGGCGAATCCTTGGGCAGGCCGGAATAGTGGTGGTCGGCCAGCATCAGGCTCAGGCGGGCCAGATGCATGACGTAGGGGTTGTCGAGCCAGTTGCCGTCGCGTTGTGGATGACGTTCCAGTAGCCGCTTGGCGAGGCGCGCGGCTTGTGCGCGCCATTTGGGCTCAACGACCGGAAGAGGGCCGGCAGCTTGCCAATAGGATTCAACCTGCGCGCGTTCGGCGGATTGGTAAATCTCGTTCGAGTCGTGTGCGACCTGATCCAGTGGCGTGTTCAGCCATTCGGCAACCGAGCCTCGATAACGTTTTCCAAGCCATTCCTGCTTTCCGGTTTCCGGATCCTTGACCGGCACCACCGGCAGGCGATGGTGCGACACGATCAGCCAGGCCACGGCAGCCGCCAGGGGAGGCAGGTCGCGGAACGGGTGCCTGTCGCGCGCATCCAGCCCGTCGCGTTGGTAGCGCTCGGCGGCGATCCAGAGTCGCTCGTCGAACACGTCCGCATCGGCGAGACGGCCCAACCACGTCGCGTCGTCGTCCTTGCCGACGAAGGCCAGGAACAGCCGCAACGACACCCACTCGTGCCGGTACAGGTTCCGTTCCTGCAGTTTCCCCAGCAGGCGCTCCTGGAAGGCGACGCTGGCCTTGCCCAGGTCGTGCAGCAGGGCCGCCAGTTGCGCCAGCAGGCGGATGTCCTCGGCGGTGTGCCAATCGTTCTCGTCCTCCCGCCGCAGGACGTTGCGCACGGTGGTGTCGGTGGGCACCGCGCCCTCGGCGTTGAAGCGGCGTGCGTCGCCGACGATCCACAGCAGCTCGCTGTGGTCGCGGCCGCGGATCCAGTGACAGGCCACGGCGGTGTTCTTGCGCGCGGTCCTGCGCAGCAGCTTGCGCAGGGTATCCAGGCCGGCCTGGGTGATCGGCGTCTGCCAGGTCCGGTCGCCACGGCGTTCGGCGAACTGGTCGAGGATGCGCCGGCTCTCGGTCAGGGCGCGCTTGTCGCACTGGGAGATCAGCAGGACGTTCATGCCTTGCCCGCCGTCTCCATCGCCACGGACTTGACCGTGTCGATCATGAAGTCGAGCGACTCGCTGCGCGCGAGCGCTTCGATGCAGCCGCGCCGGAACGCCTGCTCGTCGTCGCCGCCCATGGCCGACAGGAAGGCCTGCGGCAGGATGCTGGCGTCCTTGACCAGGTCGGCCACGTCGAACACCAGGCCGCCGCGCCGGGTCTTGCCGTGCAGCACCGCCAGCCCGTGCGGCAGCCCAAGCACCCAGGTGGCGGTCGCGCCCAGGCCATAGGCCAGATAGTTGCCGTGGTCGAGGAAGCGGTTGGCCGGATCGCTGCCCGTGCCGCGCTTGGCGCGGGCGAAGTCGCCGTAGCCGACGGTGTCCACCGCCAGCTTGAACAGCGCCTTGGTCAGGCGGGCCTCCTCGGCGAGCAGCGCCGTGTTGTCCTGGGCGAGCTCGATCTGCCGGCCGGTGCGTTGCAGCAGCTCGTCCAGGCGGCCCAGGTCGGCGGCGAAGCCCGCCTCGCGCAGGTGCCGGTGCGCCCATTGTTCGCGCAGGCGCGCCACCCGCGCGCGCTGGAACGCCTTGGCCGCGAACAGCCGAAGGTCGTCGTCGAACCAGAACCTCACCCAGGCCTGCAGGTACTCGGTGGGCCGGTACTCGCTCTGCGGCGAGAACCAGGCCACTTCGACATCCGTCTCGTTGGCCGAGAACAGCGGCGTGCCGCCGCCCCCGCAGAAGCCGACCAGCACGCCGGCCTTGGCCAGCTCGCGCATCGCCGCCTGGGTGATAGACGTGCCGGTGCCGAGCAGGATCGTCGTGGTGTTGGCGATCGGGATGTTCCAGTACAGCGACCGCTTGCCCGCATCGGTGACGTATTCGACGCGGCCGCCGTTGACCAGCACCCGGCAATGCTGGAGGTAATAGATGTTCGCGCGCTTGGAATGCAGGATCGTCTTGAGATCCGAGGGGCTCAGGTCGTTCATGGCGACCCCCGCCGACCCAGCGGTGCCTTGCACAGAGCGCCTGCGTCGCTTCCGCGGGCCGTGTGGCCGGCGCGGCCGATGATGTCCATATCACCCTCCCCCTGAGGGTTCGTGCGTTCGGGCCAGCGTCCGCCTGCCGCGTCTCACCGGCCGCGACAAGCCTGCACCGTTCCGCCGCCGGCAGTCCAGTCGTGGCGCTGCCGGTGGGGTCAACCCCTGTGCGCGCCCGCGAGGTATTCCGCGCTGCGCATCTCGATCAGGCGCGAGGCGGTGCGTTCGAACTCGTTGCGGAGGCGTTCGCCGCGGTAGAGCTCGACGGGGCCGGCGGCGGCGGAGGCGAGGAGGTTAACCTGGCGGTCGTAGAGCTCGTCGATGAGGTGCACGAAGCGGCGCGCGGGGTCGTCGTTGCTGCCGTCGAACACCGGGATGTCGGAGACGATCACGGTGTGGAAGGCGTGGGCGATGTCGATGTAGTCGGCCACGGCGCGCGGGCCTTCGCACAGCGCCTCGAAGCGGAACCAGGCGACGCCGTCGCAGTGCTCGACGGTGGGGATGATGCGGCCGTTGATCTCCAACGTCTCGCTTTCCTGCCCGCAGTTGCGGCTGAGCCGCTCGTAGCGCGCGCGCAGGGCGGCGTCGGCCTCGGGGCCGGCGGGCACGCGGAAGGTCTCGGCCTGGGTCAGTTCGCGTAGGCGGTAGTCCTGGTCGCTCACCAGCTCCAGCACCTCGCAGTGCCGTTCGAGCAGGGCGATGGCGGGCAGGAAGCGGGCGCGCTGCAGGCCGCCCTTGTAGAGGTTGGCCGGCGGCGTGTTCGAGGTGGTGACCAGGGTCACGCCGTGCGCGAACAGGCGATCGAGCAGGCGGCCGAGGATCATGGCGTCGCCGATGTCGGAGACGAAGAACTCGTCCAGCGCCAGCAGGCGGATGCCGGCGGCGAGGTCTTGGGCGACTTCGGCCACGCGGTCGGCCTTGCCCTCGTGGGCACGCAGGCGCGCGTGCACGTCCTGCATGAAGCTGTGGAAGTGGGTGCGGCGCTTCCGCGTCTCGCCGACCTGCGCGTAGAACAGGTCCATCATGAAGGTCTTGCCGCGCCCGACCCCGCCCCACAGGTACAGGCCGCGCACCGGCGGCGCCGGCCTGCCGAAGCCCAGCCGCGCCAGCAGGCCGCCGCGTGCGGGTGCCGCGCCAAGTTCCGCGGCGATGCGGTCGAAGGCGGCGAGGGCCGGCAGCTGCGCCGGGTCCTGCTGCCAGCGGCCTTCGGCGACGCCGGCGGCATAGGCGGCGGACGGCGTCATCGCGACACCCGCGCGCGCGGAATCCTGCGGGGCATCACGCGTCGGCGGCGGGCGTGTGCGACGGCGGCAGGTTCCTGCGGACGCCGTTCTTGATGGCGCCGCGCAGGTCGAGCAGGCGGCGATGGAAGAAGTGGTCGGCCTCCGGCATCTTCACCAGGGTCGGCCGCGCGTCGAGCTGCTCGATCCAGTCGTAGACGGCCTGCGGCGAGACGATGTCGTCCTCCTCGCCCTGCACCACCAGCCACGGGGCGTCCGGCGGCAGCGCCGCGGAGAAGTCCCAGCGTCCGGCCGGCGGCGCGATCGAGATCATCTGCTTCACCGGCAGCTTGCGCGCGCCCAGCAGGGAGACATAGGCGCCGAACGAGAAGCCGCCCAGCCACAGGTCGTGGTCGGGCAGCACCTGCTGCACCCATTCGGCCACGGCGATCAGGTCGAGCGTCTCGCCGCGGCCGTTGTCGAACTCGCCCTCGGACTGGCCGACGCCGCGGAAGTTGAAGCGCACCGTGGCGACGCCCAGCTCGCGCAGGGCGCGGGCGGTCATGGTCACCACCTTGTTGTGCATGGTGCCGCCCTCGGTGGGCAGCGGATGGCAGAGGACGGCGACCGCGGGCCGCGGGTCCTCCTCGGGCAGGTCCACCGCGACCTCCAGCGCGCCGGCCGGGCCGGGCAGCAGGAAGGAGGTGGATTCGGTGGGGAAGGTTTCCGGCGTCATGGCCGGCATGATACCGGACGCCCCGGTACGGCCGCGTCGGGCCCATGTGGGAGCGGCTTCAGCCGCGACGGGTACGGAGCAGGAACAGGGGCAGGGCGTCGTCGCCAGCAGGCCCTGGCCGGAGGAGGGGCGGCGGCCGCGACGCTCCATGCATGGCTCCGGCTCGCGGCTGAAGCCGCTCCCACATGCGCGGAATGGCGCACCGACCCACCTCGAACCACCTGCTAGGGCGCGGGATCGATGCCGAGCAGGAGGGGATCGTGGTCGGACGAGGCCCACGGGCCGGGGCAGGCTCCGTCCCCGCATTGCGCGTAGCCGAAGACCGACGCCTCGTCGCTGTTGATGTGCCAGTGCGCCGCGCCGCGCAGGCGCCCGGCCAGGGCGGGCGACACCAGGGCATGGTCCAGGCGGCCGGCCTGCGCGTCCCAGACGAAGCTGTGGTGCGGCGCCTCGCCACCGGCGATGGCGAAGGCGTCGCGCCAGCCGGCCGCCGCGAGCGTCTCCATGGGGTCCTCCATCGCATAGGCGTTGAGGTCGCCGAGGATGAGGGCGTGGGGCGTGTCGGCGCCGGTCGGATCGTCGGCCAGCCAGGCCGCCAGCCGCCGCGCGCTGTCCACGCGGGCCGCGTTGAAGCAGGCCTGGCCGTCGCCCTGGTCGGCATCGCCGCCGCGGGCGTTGCCGCAGCCGCCCTTGGACTTGAAGTGGTTGACCGCGACGACGATGGCCTGCCCCGCATCGCGCCCGTCGGCCAGCGGCACGAAGGCCTGCGCCAGCGGCGCACGGCTGCCCCAGGCGAAGGGCCCGTCGGACAGGGTGGCGGGGGCGCCGAAGCGGCGCACGCGGTCGGCGCGGTACATCAGCGCCACGCGGATGGCGTCGCCGCCCGGGCCCGCGCCGGCGTCGACCACGCGCCAGTCGTGGCCGCTGGCCGCGGACACCGCGGCCGCGAACTGGACGAGGGCGGAGTCCGGGCCGAAGCCGTCGTTCTCCACTTCCATCAGCGCCAGCACGTGCGCGTCCAGCCCCGTCACCGCCTCCACCAGCTTGGCCTGCTGCACCGCGTAGGCCTCGGGCGTGCGGGCGCCGCGCGGCGTCGGGAAGCCGCCGCCGCGCCCGTCGCCGTTGAACAGGTTGAGCAGGTTGAGCGCCGCGATGCGCAGGGTGCCCTCCACCTGCGGCGGCGCGGGCCGTTCCGCCTGCGCGACCGTGGCGGGCGGCTCGGTCACCTGCAGGCGCGGGCCGCGCGGAGAGAGCGCGAGCTCGCCCTCGATGCCTTCCAGCACCGTGCCCGTGCGCAGCGGGGCGTCCGGCCGCGGAGCCAGGGCCTCGCGCGCGGCGCCGTCCAGCGCCAGGGTCAGGCGGCGGCGCGCGTTGTCCTCGGCCACCGCGTCGGCGGCGGGCCCGGGGCGGGCGATCTCGGTCGGCACCCGGAGGCGGCCGTCGAAGGCGACCACCAGTTCGCCGTCGCTCGCGAACCGGTGGCTGCCGGACACCGTCAGCGGCGCCTCGATCCGCACGCGCCGGCCGTCCAGCGCCGACCAGTCCGTGGGCGGGGCGGCCAGCACCACCGGTGCATCGGTCACGGCGGCGTCTCCGGCGGGAGCGCCGGCGCCCTGGCAGGCGGCGAGCGCCAGCGGGGCGAGGAGCGACAGGAGAAGGCGCGGCAGCGGCATGGAGCGGACCTCACGGATGCGATGGTGCGCCATCGCGGGTGGCGGATACGACGACGCCGCCCGGAGGCGGCGTCGGACGGCGATGGACGTGGCCGGTCAGTTCAGGTTGTCGACCATCCAGTCGACCGCGGCGATGACCTGCTCGTCGGTCAGCGAGGGCATGCCGCCCTTGGCCGGCATCAGGCCCTGCGAGCCGGTGAAGCCCTCGATCGCGTGGCGGTGCAGCGTGTCGCTGCCCTGCGCGAGGCGCGCGCCCCACTCCCCGCGGGTGAGCGTCGGCGCGCCGCCGGCACCGGTGCCGTGGCAGGCCGCGCAGGCGCCGTTGTAGATCACGTCGCCCTCGAGCGTGCCGCCGAAGGCGACCTGCGAGGCGGCGGCGGCGCGCGCGGCCTCCTCGGCGGCGGCCTTGGCCGCGGCGCCGGTGGCGCCCGCGTAGACGTCGCCGACCGGGCGGATGCGCTGCTCGACGCGCGCCTGGACCGACGGGTCGACCTCGCGCGGCTGCGAGAAGTGGATGGAGACCGCCACCACGATGAGGAACACCGCCACGGCCATGAGGATGCCGAGGATGACGGAGAAGCGCTTCAGGAAGACGAGGTCGGGATTACGCACGGGCGCACCTGGCGGGCCTGTGGCCCGTTGGGGATCAAAGACCGCGGAGTATAGCCGCGGCTGCCGTCCGCACAAACGCCTTCGTGCGGCCTGTCCGTCGGCGCGGGCCCCTGCGGCGCTGGGGCGGCCGCGCCGAAGGGCGTAAAATCGCGGGATTGCGCGGACGCCGTCCGCGCCCGGCGCGCGATCGGCGCGCATCCGCATCCGCAGCGGCCGCGTCGTCCGGCCGCCCATTCCGTCCTCGAGCCCGCCTTCGCCAGCCATGAACACCGCCCACCGCAAGACTCTGCCCGGTACCCAGCTCCAGTACTTCGACGCGCGCGAGGCGGTCGAGGCGATCCGGCCCGGCGCCTGGGCGGGCCTGCCCTACGTCGCGCGCGTGCTCGCCGAGAACCTGGTGCGCCGCTGCGCGCCGGCGACGCTGGCGGAGTCGCTGAAGCAGCTGATCGAGCGCAGGCGCGACCTCGACTTCCCGTGGTTCCCGGCGCGCGTGGTCTGCCACGACATCCTCGGCCAGACCGCGCTGGTGGACCTCGCCGGCCTGCGCGACGCCATCGCCGACAAGGGCGGCGACCCGGCCAAGGTGAACCCGGTGGTCCCGGTGCAGCTGATCGTCGACCACTCGCTGGCGGTGGAGTGCGGCGGCGACGACCCGGACGCCTTCGCGAAGAACCGCGCGATCGAGGACCGTCGCAACGAGGACCGCTTCCACTTCATCGAGTGGACGAAGAAGGCCTTCGAGAACGTCGACGTGATCCCCCCGGGCAACGGGATCATGCACCAGATCAACCTGGAGAAGATGTCCCCGGTGATCCAGGTGCGCGACGGCGTGGCCTTCCCGGACACCTGCGTCGGCACCGACTCGCACACCCCGCACGTGGACGCGCTCGGCGTCATTGCCATCGGCGTGGGCGGCCTGGAGGCCGAGAACGTGATGCTCGGCCGCGCCTCGTGGATGCGCACGCCGGACATCGTCGGCGTCGAACTGACCGGCCGCCCGCAGCCGGGCATCACCGCCACCGACATCGTGCTGGCGCTGACCGAGTTCCTGCGCAAGGCGCGCGTGGTCGGCGCGTGGCTGGAGTTCCGCGGCGAGGGCGCGGCGGCGCTGACCCTCGGCGACCGCGCGACCATCTCCAACATGGCGCCGGAGTACGGCGCCACCGCGGCGATGTTCTTCATCGACGACAACACGCTCGACTACCTGCGCCTGACCGGCCGCGAGGAGGCCCAGGTGCAGCTGGTCGAGACCTACGCGAAGCAGGCCGGCCTGTGGGCCGGCGACCTCGCCGACGCGCAGTACGAGCGCACGCTGACCTTCGACCTGTCGAGCGTGGTGCGCAACATGGCCGGTCCCTCCAACCCGCACGCGCGCGTCGCCACCACCGACCTCGCCGCACGCGGCATCGCCGGCGCCTGGGAGGAGGTGCCCGGGCGGATGCCGGATGGCGCGGTGATCATCGCCGCCATCACCAGCTGCACCAACACCAGCAACCCGCGCAACGTCATCGCCGCCGGCCTGCTCGCGCGCAACGCGCGCCGCCTCGGCCTGGCGCGCAAGCCGTGGGTGAAGACCTCGCTGGCGCCCGGCTCGAAGGCGGTGCAGCTGTATCTCGAGGAGGCCGGCCTCACCGCCGACCTCGAAGCCCTGGGCTTCGGCGTGGTGGCCTTCGCCTGCACCACCTGCAACGGCATGTCCGGCGCGCTGGACCCGGCGATCCAGCAGGAGATCATCGACCGCGACCTGTACGCGACCGCGGTGCTCTCGGGCAACCGCAACTTCGACGGCCGCATCCACCCCTACGCCAAGCAGGCCTTCCTGGCCTCGCCGCCGCTGGTGGTCGCCTACGCCATCGCCGGCACCATCCGCTTCGACATCGAGAAGGACGTGCTGGGCGTGGCGGACGGCCGCGAGATCCGGCTCAAGGACCTCTGGCCGAGCGACGCCGAGATCGACGCCGTGGTGCAGGCCGCGGTCAAGCCGGACCACTTCCGCAAGGTCTACATCCCGATGTTCGCCGCCTCCACCGACGCGCGCGAGCAGGTGAGCCCGCTGTACGACTGGCGCCCGGCGAGCACCTACATCCGCCGCCCGCCGTACTGGGAAGGGGCGCTGGCCGGCGAGCGCACGCTCACCGGCATGCGGCCGCTGGCGCTGCTCGGCGACAACATCACCACCGACCACCTCTCGCCGTCGAACGCGATCCTGCCGGACTCGGCCGCGGGCGAGTACCTCGCGAAGATGGGCCTGCCGGAGGAGGACTTCAATTCGTACGCGACCCACCGCGGCGACCACCTCACCGCGCAGCGCGCGACCTTCGCCAACCCCAAGCTGTTCAACGAGATGGTGCGCAACCCGGACGGCAGCGTGCGCCAGGGCTCGCTCGCGCGGGTGGAGCCGGAAGGGCAGGTCATGCGCATGTGGGAGGCCATCGAGACCTACATGCAGCGCCGCCAGCCGCTGATCATCGTGGCCGGCGCCGACTACGGCCAGGGCAGCTCGCGCGACTGGGCGGCCAAGGGCGTGCGGCTGGCCGGCGTGGAGGCCATCGTCGCCGAGGGCTTCGAGCGCATCCACCGCACCAACCTGATCGGCATGGGCGTGCTGCCGCTGGAGTTCCAGCCGGGCACCACGCGCCTCACCCTCGGCCTCGACGGCACCGAGACCTACGACGTGGTCGGCGCGCGCACCCCGCGCGCGACCCTCACCCTCGTCATCCACCGCCGCGACGGCGAGCGCGTGGAGGTGCCGGTGACCTGCCGCCTCGACTCCGACGAGGAGGTCTCCATCTACGAGGCCGGCGGCGTGCTGCAGCGCTTCGCCCAGGACTTCCTGGAATCGGAGACGCAGGCGGCCTGAGCCGAGCCGGACGGGGCCCGGACCTGCCGGGCCCTGTCGGAGGCGGCGGCCCCGCACTAGCATCCTGGCAATCCATGCCAAGGAGGTATGGCCATGGCGACGGGTCCTCTCCGCCATGCCTTCATCGGAGTCCGCTTCGCTGCGCCGCTGCGCGTCCACCCCGTCCGGCGCTTCGCGCGCCATCCGATCCATTACCTCGACCTGCCGACCCACGTGGAGGTGTTCCGCCTCCGGGACGCCGCCCGCGGGTCGGACCCACCGATGCAGGACACCGATGACTGACTCCAGCCCGACCGCCGCCATGCCCCATGCCCCCCAGATCCGCATCCCCGCGACCTACATGCGCGGCGGCACCAGCAAGGGCGTGTTCTTCCGCCTCGACGACCTGCCCGAGGTCGCGCGCGTGCCGGGCCCGGTGCGGGACGCGCTTCTGCTGCGCGTGATCGGCAGCCCCGACCCCTACGGCAAGCAGATCGACGGCATGGGCGGGGCGACCTCCAGCACCAGCAAGACGGTGATCGTGTCGAAGAGCGCGCGGCCTGACCACGACGTCGACTACCTCTTCGGGCAGGTCTCCATCGACAGCGCGTTCGTGGACTGGAGCGGCAACTGCGGCAACCTCTCCTCCGCGGTGGGGCCCTTCGCCATCGCGTCGGGCCTGGTGGAGGCCTCACGCATCCCGCAGGACGGGGTATGCACCGTGCGCATCTGGCAGGCCAACATCGGCAAGACCATCGTTGCCCACGTGCCGGTGGCCGGCGGGCAGGTGCAGGAGACCGGCGACTTCGAGCTCGACGGCGTGACCTTCCCCGCCGCCGAGGTGCGGCTCGAATTCATGGACCCGGCCGACGAGGGCGACGGCGAGGGCGGCGGTGCGATGTTCCCCACCGGCAACCTGGTGGACGACCTCGAGGTGCCCGGCATCGGCACGCTCAGGGCGACGCTGATCAACGCCGGTATCCCCACCGTGTTCGTCAACGCCGCCGACATCGGCTACACCGGCACCGAGCTGCAGGACGCCATCAACGGCGACCCGAAGGCGCTGGCCATGTTCGAGACCATCCGCGCGCACGGCGCGCTGCGCATGGGCCTGATCGCCCACGTCGAAGAGGCGGCCAGGCGCCAGCACACGCCGAAGGTGGCCTTCGTCGCGCCGCCGGCGGACTACGTCTCGTCCAGCGGCAAGCGCATCGCCGCCGGCGACATCGACCTGCTGGTGCGCGCGCTGTCCATGGGCAAGCTGCACCACGCCATGATGGGCACCGCCGCGGTCGCGATCGGCACGGCCGCCGCCATCCCCGGCACGCTGGTGAGCCTCGCCGCCGGCGGACGCGCGCACGAGGCGGTCCGCTTCGGCCACCCCTCCGGCACCCTGCGCGTGGGCGCGGAGGCGACGCAGGCGGACGGCGGCTGGACCGTCACCAAGGCCATCATGAGCCGCAGCGCGCGGGTGCTGATGGAAGGCTGGGTGCGGGTGCCGGGCGAGGTCCTCCTGCCGGCGGGATGAGCCGGACGGGACAGGATCCCGGATCCGCCGCCGTCGCGGGCATGATCTGGATCAAGGCGCGGGCCGACGGCCCCGCCTAGAGTGCCCGGCACCAGAGAACGACCGGAGCAACCCGATGATCCGCAACGCCTTCCCCCTCCTCGCGCTCGGTGCCCTCGGCCTCGCCGGCGCCCTCCACGGCGGCACCGCCCATGCCGCGGACTGCGCCACCACGGTGGAGGCGACCGACACCATGCAGTTCAGCACCGCCACCATCGCGGTGCCGGCATCCTGCGACGCCTTCGAGGTCACCCTGAAGCACGTCGGCAAGCTGCCGAAGAACGTCATGGGCCACAACATCGTCGTCGGCAGGAGCGCCGACCTCGCCGGCATCAACAGCGACGGCATGGCCGCCGGCCTCGACAACGACTACGTGAAGCCCGGCGACGCGCGCGTCGTCGCGCACAGCGCGGTGATCGGCGGCGGCGAGACCACCACCTTCAGCATTCCGGTATCGGCCCTCGCCCAAGGCGAGAGCTACGGCTTCATCTGCTCCTTCCCGGGGCATGCCGGCATCATGAAGGGCAGCGTCGTCCTCGCCGACTGAGGCACCGCGGGAACGGGCGGATGGCGCCCGCCCGTTCCCGCGTCAGGCTCCCCCGCCCGCCACAGCGCGCGGCGCCAGCAGGCCGAGCAGCAGGCGACGGCGCATGTCGCGCATCCGCGCGAGGGAGGCGGGCGGTACGCCCTGCATGAGGATGCTGCCCACCAGCCACTGCACTGCGGGCGCCAAGGCGAGCTCGAGTGCTCGGGGAGCACGCCGCGGCGCACGATGCCGCGTTCGACCCTGGCGTCGCCGCCGCCTGGTCCCCGGCGCGGCAGCGCGGTACGACGCGTTCGTGCCAGCGACGGATCAGAGGCGCGGCGCGTTCGCTCTCGGCGAACATCAGCTTGAACGCGGTGCCGACCGCGGGATCCTGCAGCCGCGCATGGATCCGGTCGAGATGGCCGTCGACGATCTCCTGCAGGGACCTGTCCCCGATGCCGTCGAGCAGCCCGCGCCGGCATCGCCTTCCACGGGTGCGAGCACGGTCATCAGCAGCGCGTCGAGGATCGCCTCCTGCCCGGGTAGTGCGCGTAGACGCCGTTCTTCGAGAGCCGCACACGCCACGCGATGCCCTCCATGGGCGCGCCGGCGAAGCGTGCGTGCGGCGGCCGAACCCGCTCGCATAGCCAATGCCCGCCTGTTCTCGGTGCACCTGCGATGCCGGGCTTGTTCGAGGGCGGGAAGGACAGCAAGGCAGAAGCGCCCCCACCCCAGCCCTCCCCCGCTTCGCAGGGGAGGGGGCGGTCAGGCCTGAGGAATGCGTGCAGGGACATGAGCGACGCGCGCTGGGCAGCGGCGCGGAGTGAGTCCAGAGACGCGAGGAACGGGCGGGGGGAGTCGCACGTTTCCCGCGTTTCCCACTCCTCATGCCTCACTCCCCGCACGACGCGCTCCTTCCCCCGCCTGCGGGGGAAGGCTGGGATGGGGGTGAGCGCGCGCAGCGCGTGCCTGTCTTCCGTGCTCCGCCCACTCAGCCAGGGGCCGCGTCGCGCGCGCACCTGGGGATGCAGCCGGATGCGCCTGCGCGGCGTCCTGGGCTCGGGCGAACCGGTCATGGCATGGCGATGCA
Organism: Coralloluteibacterium thermophilum; assembly: GCF_042654365.1. Lineage (NCBI taxonomy): Bacteria > Pseudomonadati > Pseudomonadota > Gammaproteobacteria > Lysobacterales > Lysobacteraceae > Coralloluteibacterium > Coralloluteibacterium thermophilum. Next base: position 12,478 of record NZ_JBHSGG010000034.1, on the reverse strand, counting down.
GCCGTGGGCCGGCGGGACAGGGCTGCGGCATTCCAGTCGTCCGCCCGGAGCGCGCCGTGAGCCTGCAGAGGTTGCGGGGCTAGAATCGGGCGCGCCCGATGCAGCTTCCGGAATGGACCCGACCACACCACCAGCAACGCGCTCCCGTCCGCGCACCGATGCCGACCGCGGCCTCGCCGGCATCCTGCTGAGCAATGCGCTGACCCTCGGCGTCGCGCTCTGGCAGCAGTGGAGCGTGCTCGACCTGCTGTGGCCGTTCTTCATCCAGAGCCTGATCATCGGCTGGTACGCCCGCCGCCGGCTGCTGCTGGCGCCGCATCTCGACGTCGGCGGACTGAAGATCAACGGAAGGCAGGTGACGGACCCCGAGGCGGCCCGGCGCGTCCTCGGCTGGTTCTTTCCGCTGCACTACGGTTTCTTCCACCTGGTCTACGCGGTGTTCCTGCTCGTGGAGGGCGCCAGGCTCGGCGGGCAGGGCGGCATCCGGTGGCCGTTCTACGCGGTGCTGGCGCTGTCGTTCTGGATCGCCCACCGCGCTTCGCACCGCGAGCACCTCGCGGCCGACACCGCAGGCCCCAGGAACGCCGGGGTGCTGATGTTCATGCCCTACCTGCGCGTCGTGCCCATGCACCTCGCCCTCATCGTGATGGCGAACCTGGACCCGGGGCGCCACGGCCTCGCCTTCGTGGCGATGTTCATGGCGATGAAGACCGCGGCCGACGCGGGGATGCACATCGTCGAGCACCGCATCCTGCGGCGCTGAGGTTGTCGGTCCGGGAGTGCCGGCGTCGTCGGGTGAGGCGCCTGCGCGCTGTCCGGCCGCCCGTGCCGTCGCTTCGCGCCCGCGACGGTCACGCGCGGTCGTCCGCACTCGTCTCGTCGCGACGGCGACGCCGTGCGTGCTTCCATCGGGCCGGAATCCGCCGCGCAGGCAGAAGGAGAGGTGCAATGAAAGCCGTGCAGTTCATCGAAGCCGGGCGTCCGCCCGAGGTCGTCGACGTCCCCGTGCCGGAACCGACGTCGGGGGAGGTGGTGATCCGCGTCGCCGGTGCCGGGGTCTGCCACTCCGACCTCCACATCCTCGACGATGGCCTGGGCATGCAGGGCCCGTTCACCCTGGGGCACGAGAACACCGGGTGGATCAGCGCGGTGGGCGCGGGCGTCGAGGGCTGGAAGGAGGGCGACGCGGTCGCGGTCTACGGCCCCTGGGGCTGCGGCCGCTGCCGCACCTGCCAGACCTCCGCCGAGAACTACTGCGAGCGCCACGCCAGCATCCCGACCTACGGCGGCGGCCTCGGCTCCGACGGCGGCATGGCCGAGTACATGCGCGTGCCCTCGCCGCGCCTGCTGGTGCCGCTCGGCGGCCTGGACCCGGTGAAGGCGGCGCCGCTGAGCGACGCGGCGCTCACGCCCTACCACGCGATCAAGCGCGCCCTGCCGCTGCTGACGCCCGACGCCACCGTGCTGGTGGTCGGCATCGGGGGCCTCGGGCACATGGCCGTGCAGCTGCTGCAGGCGCTCACCCCGGCGACCCTCATCGCCGCGGACATCGACGACGGCAAGCTGGAGCACGCCCGCGCGATGGGCGTGGAGCACCTGGTGAACACCCGCGATGCCGATGCGGCGGCAGAACGGATCGCGGCGATCGCCGGCCCCCGCGGCGTCACGGTGGCGCTCGACATCGTCGGGGCGCAGCCGACCGTGGACCTGTGCGTGCGCGTGGTCGGGCGCAACAGCCGCATCACCGTCGTGGGCCTCGGCGGCGGCGTGGTCCAGTACGCCGCCAACAGCCCGCCCTACGGTTGCGAGGTCAGCGTGCCCTACTGGGGTTCGCGCACCGAGCTGATGGAGGTCATCGCACTGGCCGAGACCGGGCGGATCCATGCCGAGGTCGAGATCTTCCCGCTGGAGCAGGCGGCGGACGTCTACCAGCGCCTGCGCGAGGGCCGCATCCGCGGCCGCGCGGTGTTGACGCCCTGAACGGTGCCGCCTCCGGGAGATCCCGGCGGGCCGTCGCACAGCGGCGGATCGGAGGCACCGTGGCGTAGGCGACCGGCGAACGCCGGTGCGGGAAGATGGCGCGCCTGGAGGGATTCGAACCCCCGACCAACGGCTTCGGAAGCCGCTACTCTATCCGGCTGAGCTACAGGCGCGTGGCCGCGCATTCTGGCATGGATCGGGCGTGCCGCGCGAGCCATCCGGGCCATCATGGGCGCGATGCCCGGGGAGCGGCGATGGAGGACGGGCCCATGCAGGCGGAGGCGGTGCGACCGCGGCGGCGGATCCTGGTGCTGGATGCCGTGCGTCCACGTGGGCAGCGGGTCGCGGCGCTGTGCGAGGTGGCCTTCGGCGAGGCGCGCGGCAGCGCGGCGCCGGCGGTCGAGCGGCCGGGCGGCTACCGGGCTGGCCTGGCCTTCCTCGACGAGGCCGGTGCGGACTGCGACGCCTACGTGGTGGCCGCCGACCTCGATGCCGGCGGCGCGTGGGCCTGGCTGCGCGAGGCGCGGGCGCGCGGTCACCTGCAGCCGGCCGTGGTCTACCTCGACGGCGGCGAAATTCCGGCCGGCAGCGATCCCGCCGCGGCGACGGTCAGCCTGCCCGACGAGGACGCCGCCGCAGCGGCCGCCCTGGCCGCCGCCTTCGCCAGCGCGCGGCGCGCCCCGGTCCAGTGCGAGCCGCCCAGCGCGGAACTCCTGCAGCAGGTGCTCGACCGCCACCCGCAGGGCGTCGCCATCCTCGACATGGAGGCGGCGCACCCGATCGTCTACGCGAACGCGGCGTTCGAGCGGCTCACCGGCTACGCGCAGGCGGGCCTCACCGCCGGAGCGCTGCGCCGCGCCTTCGTGCAGCGGCGCGGCCGCCGCGAGGCGCTGCGCCTGCTGCGCGCGCGGCGGGAGGCGCGCGCCGGGGTGGCGACCCTGCTGCTGCGCCGCGCGGACGGGCGCGAGGCGGCCTTCGAGGTGCAGCTGGCGCCCCTGCGCGAGGCCGCGGCCACCCCGGGACGCCGGCACATGGTCTACCTGCGCGAGGCGCCGAACCCGGCCGCCGAGGTCGATGCGCGCGACGACCGTGATCCGATCAGCGGCATCCCCCGCTTCGGCGTGCACGAGGACTACCTCGCCGCGGCGCTCGCGGACGCGCGGGCGCGTGGCGGCCGCGTGGCGGTCTACCACATCGACCTCGACGGCTTCCGCGCGGTCAACGACAACATGGACGAGATGGTCGGCAACCAGGCGCTGGCGCAGGTCGCCTCGCGCCTGGTCGGCCTGCTCGACGGCCGCGGCCGCGTGTGGCGACTGGTCAGCGACGAGTTCCTGGCGGTGGTGCCGCTGCGCGATGCCGAGCTCGATCCGCTGGCGCTGGGCGAGGCGCTGCGCGCGCGGCTGGAAGCGCCCATCACCATCCTTCCCTACAACGTGTTCCTGACCGCCACGGTCGGCGTGGCGCTGTTCCCGGACCACGCCGACGGCGCGGCCGGCGTGCTGGCCTGCGCGGCCAGTGCGGTCGACGTCGGCAAGCGCAGCGAAGCCAACAGCGTGCGCATGTACACCGACGGCGGGCGCGAGCGGCGCGAGCGGCACACGCTCGGCTCGCTGATCAGCCACGCGCTGGCCAACGGCGAGATGCTGCTGCAGTACCAGCCGCAGGTCCGCGCGCAGGATGCGCGGGTGATCGCCTTCGAGGCGCTGCTGCGCTGGCAGTCGCCGCACCACGGGCTGCTGACCGCCTCCCGCTTCATGCACATCGCCGACCGCCTCGGCCTGCTGGTCTCGCTCGGCGACTGGGCGGTGGATACGGCCTGCGCGCAGCTGTCCGGCTGGATCCGGCGCGGCTTCGACGACATCGGCATGTCGGTCAACATCGCCGGCCGCCAGCTGCTGCGCCCGCGCTTCGCCGAGGAGGTCGAGGCCGCCCTGCAGCGCCACAACGTGCCGCCGGCCCGGCTCGAGCTGGAGATCGCGGAGAACTCGCTCACCAGCAACTTCGCCCGCGCCAAGCGCACGCTCGGGGCGCTCAAGGAGGTCGGGGTCGGCCTCACCCTGGACGACTTCGGCGTCGACCACTCCGCGCTCGGCCATCTCGCCCAGGTGCCGGTGGACAAGCTCAAGATCGACCGCAGTTTCGTCGCCGGCATCTCCACCGACGCCGGGGAGGCGGTGATCGCGCGCGCGATCATCGCCATGGGCCACGAGCTGGGCCTGAAGGTCATGGCCGAGGGCGTGGAGACCGAGGCCCAGCTCGGCTACCTGCGCCGCAACCACTGCGACGAGCTCCAGGGGCAGCTGCTGGCGCCGCCGCTGCCCGCCGACGAGGCGGAGGCCCTGCTGCACCGGCGCGTGCTGCGCCCGGAGGCCTTCGCGGCCACGCGGCCGGACCGCACCCTGCTGCTGCTCGACGACGAGGAGAACGTGCTGCGCTCGCTGGTGCGCCTGTTCCGCACCGAGGGCTACCGCGTGCTCACCGCCTCCAACGTGCGCGACGCCTTCCAGCTCCTCGCCACCCACGAGGTGCAGGTCATCCTTTCCGACCAGCGCATGTCGGACATGAGCGGCACGGAGTTCCTCGGCAAGGTGAAGGAGCTCTACCCCGACACCGTGCGCCTGATCCTCTCGGGCTACACCGACCTCGCCACGGTGACCGACGCGATCAACCGCGGCGCGATCTACCGCTTCCTCACCAAGCCGTGGAACGACGACGAACTGCGCGGCCACATCGGCGAGGCCTTCCGCACCTGGAGCGCCCAGGCCGAACGCGGCCGGCGGCGCGAGGGCCGGTGAGGCAAGGCGAGGAGTGAGTGCAGAGAAGAGGGAAGCGAAGGGCGAGGGGGCCGTGCTCTCTCTCTCGCTTCTCACTCCTCATCTCCCACTCCTCGCCTCGCCCCTCACTCCCCGAACCGCGGCAGCCCCTGCTTCAGCGTCGCGATTCCCTCCCAGGGATCGGCCTTGAGCGTCTGCGCACGGCGCAGGGCCCGGGCCAGGGTGTAGTCGGCGCCGGACCGGGTGCGGCCGAGTTCGTCCCAGCGGATGGGCATGGCGACGGGCGCGCCGGGACGCGCGCGCAGCGACCAGTTGGTCACGCTGGTGGCGCCGCGGCCGTTGCGCAGCCAGTCGATGAAGATCCTCCCGGGCCGCTTGGCCTTGCTGGCGACGGCGAGGTAGCGCTCGGGCGCCTGGGCGGCCATCGCCCTGGCGAAGGCGCCGCAGAAGGCCTTGGTTTCGTCCCAGTCGGCGCGGCGGTCCAGCGGCACGACCACGTGCACGCCCTTGCCGCCGGACAGCCGCACGAAGCTTTCCAGGCCCGCCTCGCGCAGGCGGGAGCGGATCTCCCGCGCCGCGGCGACGATGTCCTTCCAGCCCACGCCCGCGCCGGGATCGAGGTCGAACACGATGCGGTCGGGGTGTTCGGGGTCGTCGATGCGCGCGCCCCAAGGGTGGAACTCGAGGGTGTTCATCTGCACCAGCTGCATGACCGCCGGCAGGCCGTCGACGTAGAGGTAGTCCTCGCGGTCGCCCCCCTTCTCCTCGATGGGGATGGCGCCGACCCTGTCGCCCAGCTTGCTGGCGTGGTGCTTCTGGAAGAAGCAGGTGCCGGCGGCGCCGTCCGGGCAGCGGATCAGCGAGAGCGGGCGGTTGACCAGCTCCGGGAGCAGGTGCGCCGCGACCGCGCGGTAGTAGGCGGCGACGTCGCCCTTGGTGATGCCGTCCTCCGGAAACACCACGCGCTCGGGATGGCTGATGTCCACGCTCTCGTCTCCGCGTTCGGTGCGCAGGCCGAGGTCCGCCACGTCCTTGTCCTCGCGCAGGCGCTGGAAGCTGGCCTGGCGCAGCAGGCCCTCCTTGGCCCAGCCGCGGAAGGCCACCTCGGCCACCAGTTCCGGCCGGACCCAGGTGACGCCGCGCTTGGCGGCGGGCAGGTGGCCCGGCAGCACCACGCTGGGTTCGCGCTGCTCGAGCGGCTTCAGGCGCTGCATCAGCGCCTTGATCGTGCGGTCGTCGTAGCCGGTGCCGACGCGGCCCACGTAGCGCGGCACGCCATCGACGACCTGCGCCATGAGCAGGGCGCCGAAACCCTGGCGCGCGCCCTTGGGCGCGGAGTAGCCCACCACGACGAACTCGTCGGTGTTGGTGTGCTTCACCTTCACCCAGTCGCTGCCGCGGCCCTGCGTGTAGCCGGCGCCGACGCGCTTGCAGATGATGCCCTCCAGCGCCTGCTTCGCGCTCGCGGCGAAGACCTCCTCGCCGTGCCCCACGACGTGCTGGCTGAAGGCCAGCGCCTCGCTGCCGTCGTGGGCGAGCAGGGCCTCCAGCAGGCGCTTGCGCTCGATCAGCGGCGCGCGCGTCAGGTCCACGTCCTCGAGCGCGGGCATGTCGAACATCAGGTAGCGCAGCGGCGTGCGCGCGGTGCCGTCGAGCGTGCGCTGCAGGGCCGAGAAGTCGCTGCGGCCCTGGGCGTCGAGTGCGACCAGCTCGCCGTCGAAGCGTCCGCTGCGCACCGGCAGCGCCTCGATGGCCTGGCGGATGTCGGGGAAGTCCTCGCTCCAGTCGAGGTCGTTGCGGGAGCGCAGGCGCGCCACGCCGTCGTCGAGGTCGACCAGCATGCGGTAGCCGTCCCACTTGACCTCGTGCAGCCAGTCGTCGCCGCGGGGCGGCGTCTCGCGCAGGCCGCACAGCTGCGGCCTGAAGCCCGCCGGCAGCGGCCGGTCGCGGGCGCCCTCGATGGCCAGCGCCTGCGCGTGCCAGTCCTGCGTGCGTCGGCGCGCTGCCTTCTTCGCCGCCCGGGCCGGCGCCTTCCCCGTCGCCTTCGTGCCGCGCGTGCCCCTGCCCTTCGACGTCCCGGCCTCGGCCGCGGGCCTGCTGCCGAGCAGGCGCCCGGTGCCGCCCAGTTCCGGCGGAACGAAATCGTCGGCGTCGGCGTCGCGCGCGAAGGCGTCCTCGCGCTTGAGCAGCAGCCAGCTGGGCTTGCCGCCGCGCATGCGGGTGCGCACCAGCTTGAAGGCACCCTGCAGCGTCTCGCCGTGCAGCTCGAAGTCGAGCTTGCCGGCGGCGATGCCTTCCAGCGGATCGCCGTCGCAGGCCCACACGCCGTGGTCGAACACCATCACGTGCCCGGCGCCGTAGTTGCCCTCCGGGATCTCGCCCTCGAAGCTGGCGTAGGACAGCGGGTGATCCTCCACCTGCATCGCCAGGCGCTTCTCGCCCGCGCGCAGCGACGGGCCCTTGGGCACGGCCCAGCTCTTGAGCGCGCCGTCGGCCTCCAGGCGGAAATCGAAATGGCGCGCACGCGCGTGGTGGAGCTGGACGACGAAGATGGGGCGGCGCCCCGACCGCGGCGCGCGCCGGGCCGCGGCGTCGTCCTCGGGCTCGGGCGTGTCGGCGAAGCGCCGCTTGCGCACGTACTCGCGCAGGCTCATGGATCAGCCCGTCCGGCGCAGCGGCGCGCTCTTCTTCTTCGCGCTCTTCTTGGCCGCCTTCTTGGCCGCGGACTTGGCCGGCGCCTTCTTCGTCGCGCTCTTTGCCGCGCTCTTCCTCGCGGTCTTCTTCGCCGGGGCACCCTCGTCCTTGGAGGCCGGCGCGCTCTTGGCCGGGGTGCGCCTGTTGGTCTCCAGGCTCTGCTTGAGCAGGGCCATGAAGTCGACGACGTTGGTGCTCGCATCCTCGGGCACCTGCGGCTCGTCCTCGCGGCTGACCACGCCCTTGGACTCGAGCCGCTTCTGGATGACCGCCTGCAGGCGCTCGCGGAACTCGTCGCGGTAGTCCTCGGGCTTCCAGTCGGTCGACATCGACTCGATGAGCTGCTCGGCCATCTCCAGCTCGCGGTCGGAGATGCGGTACTGCGAGGGCGACCCGGCGGGGATCCTGTACTCGTCCAGGTCCACCAGCTCCTGCGGATAGCGCAGCAGCATGAGCACCAGCGCGTCGCCCTGCGGCATCACCGCGGAGAGGTACTCGCGGGTGCGGATCACCACGCGCGCGATGCCGACCTTGCCGGTGCGCGAGAGCACCTCGCGCAGCAGCACGTAGCCCTTCTCCGCCTTCTTGCCGGGCACCAGCACGTAGGGCTTCTCGTAGAACTGCGGGACGATCGCCCCGCCGTCGACGAAGGCCTCCACCTCGACCGCCTCGCGTCCCTCCGCGGAGGCCGACTTGATGTCGTCCGGTTCGAGCACGACGTAGTTGCCCTTGTCGTACTCGAAGGCCTTGACGATCTCCTTCCACGGTACCTCCTCGCCGGTCTCGGCGTTGACCCGCTCGTAGCGGATCGGCGTGTTGTCGCGCGCGTCCAGCATGCGGAAGTGCAGATCGACCTTGCGCTCGGCGGTCATCAGCGAGACCGGCACGTTGAGCAGGCCGAAGGAGAGGGTTCCGGTCCAGATGGGGCGTGCCATGGCGGCATCCACGCGGGGGTGAGTCCTTCCGATTCCAGCAGCGCCGGGATGAAGACCGCATCACCTGCGCGATCTTGCCGCGGGCTTTGCGCGCCGCGTGCGACAACCCGGCTCCCGTTCCTCCCCCCGGAGCCGAGCCATGAGCAAGACCGAAGACCCCACCTCCCGCCAGCAGGGCGGCCAGCCCGCGCAGCAGCAGGCGCACCAGCCCGGCCGCGAGACGAAGATGGATCCCGAGCCCGTGGTCATCCGCGAGGACTACCGCGGCAGCGGCAAGCTCGACGGCAAGGTGGCCCTGATCACCGGCGGCGACAGCGGCATCGGCCGCGCGGTGGCGGTGCACTTCGCGCGCGAGGGCGCCGACGTCGCCATCGCCCATCTCGACGAGGACGAGGACGCCCGCGAGACCCGCCGCATGGTCGAGGCCGAGGGCCGGCGCTGCCACGTCTTCGGTGGCGACCTCGGCGACCCCGAACAGTGCCGCCGCCTCGTGGACGAGACCGTGCGCGAGCTGGGGCGGCTCGACGTCTACGTCAACAACGCGGCGGAGCAGCACGAGTCCGAGAGCCCGGAGGAACTCACCCCCGAGCAGATCGAGCGCACCTTCCGCACCAACATCTTCGCCTACATGAACGTCGTGGCCGCGGCCCTGCCGCACCTGCCCGACGACGGCGCGATCATCGCCACCGGCTCCGTCACCGGCGCGCGCGGGCACGGCACGCTGCCGGACTACGCCGCCACCAAGGGCGCGATCCACGCTTTCAGCTTCTCGCTGGCGACCCAGCTCGCCGAGCGCGGCATCCGCGTCAACGTGGTCGCGCCGGGCCCGATCTGGACGCCGCTCATCCCCGCGAGCTTCCCCGCGGAGAAGGTGAAGAGCTTCGGCGCCGACACGCCGATGAAGCGCCCCGGCCAGCCCGCCGAGGTGGCCCCGGCCTTCGTGTTCCTCGCCTCGAAGGACGCCTCCTACGTCACCGGGCAGGTCATCCACGTCAACGGCGGGAGCTTCATCAGCGCCTGAGGAAGGCGCGCGCCCGGGCCGCATCCCGCCGGCGGAGCGGATGCGGCCGTCGCGGTCGCGCGAGAGGCAGCCGCGCGGCTGAACGGAAACCGCGCGTCCGCACCCGGAATCGCTGCGCTGCAGCGCGCTCGTCACATGGATTCAATGGTTGCATCCGCATCCTTTGCGGGGTCGCGACGGCATTGCCGTCCCCCCGAGATCGACGCCCTATGTCCTCCGTCACGGCTTCCGCCGCAGACGCGCGCGCCGTCGGCGCGGCACGCCAGCGCACCGCCGACGCCTACCGCAGCGTGCGCGAGACGACGCTGCGTCTCGCCGCGCCGCTGGCGCCCGAGGACACCGTCGCGCAGTCGATGCCGGAAGCCAGCCCGGTCAAGTGGCATCTCGCGCACACGACCTGGTTCTTCGAGGCCTTCGTGCTCGCGCGCGATCCCGCCTACCGCCCGCCGCATCCCGACTGGCACTACCTCTTCAACTCCTACTACCAGAGCGTGGGGCCGATGCACGCGCGGCCGCAGCGCGGCCTGCTGACGCGGCCGACGCTCGACGAGGTGGTCGCCTGGCGCGCGCACGTGGACGGCTGCCTGCTGGAACGGCTGGCGCGCGACGACGGTCCGGCGCTGCACGCCCTCGTCCGCCTCGGCCTCAACCACGAGCAGCAGCACCAGGAGCTGCTGCTGACCGACGTCAAGCACCTGTTCTCCATCCATCCGCTGCGGCCCGCCTATCGGGAGGACCTGGCCGCGCCGCCCGCGGGGCGCGCGACGCCGCTGCGCTTCGTGCCCGGCGAGACGGGCGTCCGCACGATCGGACACGCCGCCGAGGGCGAGGGCTTCGCCTTCGACTGCGAAACGCCGCGGCACGGCGTGCTTCTTCAGCCGCACGCCCTCGCCGACCGCTGCGCGACCAACGCCGAGTTCCTGGAATTCGTGCGCGACGGCGGCTACCGCACGCCCGCACTGTGGATGGCCGAGGGCTGGGACCTGGTGTGCCGCGAGGGCTGGACGCGCCCGCTCTATTGGATGGAGGACGAGGCGTCCGAGTTCACCCTGGGCGGCGTGCGCGCGCTCGATCCGCATGCGCCGGTCTGCCACGTGAGCTTCTTCGAGGCCGACGCCTTCGCGCGCTGGGCGGGCGCACGCCTGCCGACCGAGGCCGAGTGGGAGACGCGTGCCGCACGCCTGCCGGTGCGCGGCAACTTCCTCGACGACGGGCTGCTGCACCCCGCCCCGGCGGGCGCCGGCGAAGGTCCGCGCCAGCTCTTCGGCGACGTGTGGGAATGGACCTCCAGCCCCTACGTCGCCTACCCGGGCTTCCGCCCGTTGCCGGGCGCGCTCGGCGAGTACAACGGCAAGTTCATGTGCGGACAGTGGGTGCTGCGCGGCGGGTCCTGCGCCACGCCGGCCGGCCACGTCCGCGCGACCTACCGCAACTTCTTCCATCCCGCCGCACGCTGGCAGTTCGCCGGCATCCGTCTCGCGAAGGACACGGCGGGGCAGGGACCAACGGCCGAGCAGGAGGGCCGATGAACGCACAGTTCGAACTCCACACCCCCGTTCCGCCCGACGGCGTGCACCTGTACGACCTCCATCCCGCCGTCGGCGACATCGCGGCCGACGTGCGCGCCGGCCTGGCGCGCACGCCCAAGCAGCTGCCGTCGAAGTACTTCTACGACGCGCGCGGTTCCGCGCTGTTCGAGGAGATCTGTGCGCAGCCGGAGTACACGCTCACCCGCAACGAGCTGCGCATCCTGCGCGACCGCGCGGGCGAGATCGCCGAGGCCCTCGGCCCGCGCGTGCGCCTGGTGGAGTACGGCAGCGGCGCGGGCGTCAAGACGCGCCTGCTGCTCGACGCGCTCGAGGACCCGGTCGCCTACCTGCCCATCGAGATCTCGCGCGAGGCGCTGCTCGCCAGCGTGCGCGAGCTGGCCCTGCGCTACCCGGAGGTCGAGATGCTGCCGGTCTGCGCCGACTTCACGCGGCCGCTGGTGCTGCCGCGGCCGCGCCGCGAGTTCGCGCGCACCGCGATCTTCTTCCCGGGTTCGACGCTGGGGAACTTCGAGCATCGCGACGCCTGCCGCCTGCTCGCGCAGATGCGCGCCGAGATGGGCCGCGACGGCGCGGCCATCGTCGGCATCGACCTGGTCAAGGAACGCAGCCTGATCGAGGCCGCCTACAACGACGCCGCCGGCGTCACCGCCCAGTTCACGCTCAACCTCCTGGCGCGCATCAACCGCGAGCTCGATGCCGACTTCGACCTGTCGAGGTTCCGCCACCGCGCGGTCTACAACCCGATGGCCATGCGCGTGGAGACCCACATCGTCAGCCTCGCCGGCCAGGACGTGACCGTGGACGGGCGCCGCGTGCATTTCGCCGAGGGCGAGCCGGTGCTGGTGGAGTACAGCTGCAAGTACACGCCGGACCGCTTCGCCGCGCTGGCCCGCCGCGCCGGCCTCGAGGTCGCCCGGCTGTGGACCGACGCCTCCGCGCACTTCGCCATCGCCCTCCTGCAGCGCGCCTGAGGTCGTGATGCACACCGAACCGTTCGAGACCCCGGATCCCGCCCCGCGCGAGATTCCCGACCCGGCGCCGCCGGAGAAGACCCCGCCCACGCCGCAGGAGATCCCGCCGGGCCCCGAGGAATCGCCGCGGCCCCCGGAGACGCCCGAAGGCCCGCCTCCCGCCCCGCCGGAAGTGCCCGAAGGGCCGGGCCGTCGGGGGCTTGAGGAGTGAGTGGGAGGAGTGAGGAACGAGGGCCAGTGCGTGCGCTTCCTCTTGTTTCTCGCTCCTCATCTCTCACTCCTCACCGGGGGTGAGCGCGCGCAGCGCGCTGCTTGAGAAGTGAGTGGAGAGAACGCGCAGTCGCATCTCCTCCCTCGTTTCTCACTCCTCAATGTCTCACTTCACATGTCTCACTTCTCGCAGCAGAAGCGCCCCCTCCCCCAACCCTCCCCCGCTGTCCGCGGGGGAGGGGGCTGCGGGGCTTGAGGAGTGAGTGGGGAGGAGTGAGAAACGAGTACGGGCGGTCGCGCCGGCTCCGGCGTCCCACTCATGTCTCGCTTCCCGAGCGGT
>NZ_JBHSGG010000033.1:0-161831 GCF_042654365.1 Coralloluteibacterium thermophilum | reverse complement strand
TCTTGGACATGGCAACACCCGTACATGGGGGCGTTGCACTTGGAGCTTGAGCCTAAGCTGTTACCTTGTCGGCGCAACGTCTAACTATTCATTCAACCCGAACGGGTTTCGCCCGTCGGCTTAATTCAGGCGTTAGGCTCTTGCGGCCTGTTTCTCGATAACTTTGGGGGGTCAAATGACGACAAAGCAACGTGCGTTCATTAGCTTTGACTATGACCATGATGAGGGAGCAAAGATCATGCTGGCCGGTCAAGCAAAGCTGCCTGACAGCCCATTTGAGTTCAAAGACTCTTCGGTCAAAGAGCACCTGACCGGAGACTGGAAAGAGAAGGTCCGTCGACGCATGGACAACGTCGATGTTGTAGTCGTCCTTTGCGGAGAGAAAACGCACACTGCATCAGGCGTTTCGGCTGAGCTTGAAATTGCCAAGTCAAAATCCAAGCCATACTTTTTGCTAGCCGCATACGCGGACAAGAGCTGCACTAAACCAGCTAGCGCCACAGCGAGCGACAAACTCTACAAATGGACGTGGGACAACCTCAAGACGCTTATCCACGGAGGGCGCTGATGGTTGACGTGCCGAAAAACAAACTTTGGAATGATATCCAGGAGGGGGCCACCTACCCCGCAAACGACAAGTGGCACTCCCATCTATTAGATCAGTACAAACTGTACGTCGAGATGGCTGATCGCATCAGCCAGAGACGCACCACGGCAAACACATATTTTCTAAGCGTCAATTCCGCAATTCTCGCGTTCGTTGGCTACCTAACAACTGAGTCAAGTCCGGAGTACATGTGGCTACTGGCGCTTGCTGGCTGCATGCTCACGTTGTTTTGGTACAACATCATCATTTCTTATCGGAATCTAAATTCGGCTAAGTGGCAGGTGGTGCAAGACATTGAAAAGCGCCTGCCAATCAGTCCCTATGACGCCGAATGGGATACAGTGCAGAGGGGTATCAACCCAAAGCTCTACCGCCCCATTTCACACATCGAGAGCTGGGTTCCTTGGGTTTTTCTTCTTCTGCACCTGATTGTCTTCTTCCGCACTTTCCCGTGGGGCGGAATCGCTAGTATGGTCCAACGGCTCTATGACTGCGCGGCATCCTAGGCAAGGGCCTAACAATTCTTCAAGTGGAAGCCGCTTCGCGGCTCCACTTAACTCAGGCGTTAGATTGCAATGGAGGCTTCCGTGCTACTCAAAGAGCTAACAGCCAATGATATCAAAGAGATCGCTGGCATTGCGAGTGTCAGAGCACAGATCGACAGACCGGAGGAGTACCAGCTTGGTGAAACTCCTAGTCCTGCTTGGGACGCCTGGAGAGCTGCCTCAGCAAACCTAGCAGCCCGTATAGATTCCCTTTCCAGCCTGGCAAAGGCGGAGCTCACCGCTTTGGCGTGGCTCGGCCGGGGCGACTCGGGCGACGACTTCGCAGCGCTGGTGGCCCATGCCATCCGCTCGAGTGACGCGGGAGATTGCAGATACCTGGCGGCCAAGACTCCGCTGCATACCTATTTATCAGATGGCGCGCGCAAACTCGGCGTTGCAATCTAACAATTCATTCAAGCCGATGCCGCTTCGCGGCACGGCTTAACTCAGGCATCAGGCGCACATGGCCGATCCTCTTCACCCCGTAGAAAAGGTGCCTAGCTTAGTAGGTCAGCTCTACGCACTTGTTGCGCAGCTAGAGGCGCTTTTCCCTGGTCGGCGGTTTACCCCGGACGGCCACTTGGTCGGAAGCATTGGCGAGGTTATTGCTGCGCACCGCTACGGCTTGGCACTACTTCCACATTCGGCTCGGGGCCATGATGCGCGCGCGCCTTCTGGCGCGCTGGTGGAGATCAAAGCCACGCAGGGTAGCTCCGTGGCGCTTCGCGAACAGCCAAACCACCTGATCGTTCTGCACCTCTCCAAGCAGGGCGAGGCCTCGGAGGTCTATAACGGTCCCGGCGCTCTGGTTTGGTCTGCTGCTGGCGCGATGCAGCGCAATGGGCAGCGGCCGGTGTCGCTGTCAAAGCTCCGTATGCTCATGGCGCAGGTGCCCGAGGCCTTACGCCTACCGGAGTGTGGACCTAACAGTTCATTCAAACCGACGCCGCTTCGCGGCGCGGCTTAACTCAGGTGTTAGGCGCCATGAACAGCTATAACCTCCCGCCCGACTCAGAGACTCTAACGACGCTCAAATGGCTCGAAAATGGCGTAGTGTCAGCTGCTTCATATCGCGTATTTCCGCCCTTTGCTAAGTGCACGCAGCTGTTCCTGCAATGTGCAGACGGTCGTTGGGTTGAGCTGGCAGTCCGGGGGGGAGGATTTGGAGTTCAAGTTTGAGGTTTTCACTTTGCATGTGCGGCCAGCAGAGCGCATGAACCCAACGGAACGCCACGATCTGATCCTCATTGCGCCGGTGGAGGTCACCCCTCTACTCACGGAGGATTGGTTGGACCCGGCGGTGCCACAGGGCCAACGCTCGGCTCGGATCCTGTAGTGCAATGCGTAGGGGTGCCAGGCTCAGCTTCGGAATCTGCTAGTGCAACCTGCCGCTACCTGGGCGGCGTCCGGCTTCGTGATGCGAAGGGCGTGAACTTTTTGTGGCAACGTCGCGCTTCCCCTACGACCTGCATGTAACAGGCATCTCGCATGACTCGGAGTTCACTGAAAGCCACTACGTGGCTGTCGGGCATGGGGCCTAACGATTCGTCAAAGCCGATGCCTCTTCGCGGGTCGGCTTAAATCAGGCGTCAGGCCGGCGCTAACAATCCGGCCACTCAAGGGGGAGCAAGATATGGCAGAGACCGCTGGAATTCTGGCCTGGGCCTTAGTGTCGGAATGTCCGATCCCAAATGACGTAAATGATATCCTGGTCGCTGGCGAAACGGCCATTGCGGCGTACAAGACGTTCCGGGATGCGGCCGTCTTTACAAACAAGCGCCTTATCGTCAGGGATGCTCAAGGTTTCACTGGAAAAAAAGTAGAGATCTATTCGCTACCCTATTCGTCGATCTTCATGTGGTCGTCCGAAAACGGGCATGGCATGTTCAACTTTAACTCGGAGATTGAGCTTTGGACCAAGGCGGGTCATATAAAGGTCAACCTCAACAAAGGCATAGACGTCCGCCGTCTCGACAAACTCATTGCGGATGCAGTACTCCAGGCGAAGCCGGCCTAGCGACGCTCATGTGGAACCTTGAGGTGTGGATGAAATGGGGCGTGGCTGATGGCTCGTTCAAGCTGAAGCTGTTTTGCGGGCCGGCTCAATTCAGGTGCTTGGGGTGCTGATGAACGATTACGAGCGCAACATACTCGCTCATATCGACGAGTACGGCTGTAGTGTTACCTCTGTCTTTGATCCGGACGGTGAGGGCCCGCCGTTCTCCTACTCCATCGGCATCGTCAGATCTGCCGGTGCTCCCGAGTTGATCGTTGTCGGGTTGGGCTCGAAGATCAGCCACTGGCTCGTGAATGAGTACAACCGACGGGTTCAGGCGGGTGACCGCTTTTCTCAAGGAGTTCCGTATTCCGGGTTCCTGGAGGGCTTTGCGGTACAGTTCGGCCCGGTCGATCGTCATCACCGCAAGGAGTACATGCGCTCCGCCCATTGGCTGCACGGAGGGACAGACTTCGAGGCGTTGCAGCTCATCTGGCCCAGCACATCGGGCGTTTGGCCATGGGACCCGGAGGCTGATGACGCGTTCCGCCGCAGTCAACCGCTTCTCGCGGGCGTGGCATCCGGTGACGCGCCCTGACAGGTGATTCAAGCCGAACCCGGTCTGCGGGTCGGCTCAACTCGGGCGCTCAGCGCGCATGGTTGTTATCGGGAAGCTGGAGTTGGAAGACAAGCCGCCGCTCATTCTTGTCGTAGCCGCAGTGGCCTACATGGCGTACCTCGCATGGCTGCTCATGGTCAATTTCGCTCCCGTCGTTCTGGGGCGCTTCGCGCTCTCGGGCCTGCTGTTCTTCTTCGTGCTTCGGGGAAGCAGGGTGGCGGGCAATATCCTGGCGGTCCTGTGTGGACTCAGTGCGCTGATTATTCTGGCTGACATCATCGCGGTGTTCCCGGTGAGTCCGGGTGCCGCGGCACAGTTCGGCATCATTGCGGGCTTGTTGGCGGCGTTTTCGGCGTACCTGTTCTTCAGTCCGGGAGTGCGCGCCTTCCAGGGCGGGCGTCGCACGAAGGTCCGCAGAGGGGCGGTTCCTGGGGACGGGGCGGGCTGAGCGCCGACTCCGCTGTCGCCATGCGTGGCCGGGTAGACGGGCTCTCCCTGGCGCGCTTCGTCCTGTTCCGTTTTTCTCGTAGGAGAGTCAGTGAAAAGACGTGATCTGCTCGCTGCGATGCTGGTCGGTGCGGCGACGGTCGAGCTCTCCGGTTGCCTGACGTACGCGCTTCGCGAGTCCCGTTGGCAGGAGCGCGTGGATGCCGTGCTGATGTCTTCCGACATGGAGAAGATCGCGTTCGTCGGCTCCGACTACGACTATGTCTTCGCGGACGCGCATGATTTGGCCGCAGTCATAGGGAGCAGCATACACAGCAGGGTGACGGCGAACGTCTCCATGTTCGATGTGGATCGGGACAATGCCGTGTACGGATCGGTCACGCTTTGGCTTTCTGAGGAGGACGAGGACGTCGAGGCGGAAGCCATTTCGCTCGGCTTCCAGAGGTCAATGGACGGCCGCCTTTCCCGGGGAATCAGGCTTGTCGGGAAGCGCTACAGGAAGAATCCGGACATCGAGCTGCTCGATTCGTACAGGTTGAACAAGTCCTATACAGTGCCAGTGACGGCACCTCGGAGCTGGGCGCTCCTTCTGCTTTCGCCCCTCACGGTTGCAGCCGACGGCGTCCTTCTTCTGGCTGCCGTTCCGGTTGTCGTCGTCGCCATTTCAATATCGAAGTAGGTGCCCCTGATGGTTCGCCCATGCATCCGTCCATGATGGCCCTTCGATCCCGTACCCGGGCGATGCGCTTTTCGCCTGCCGAACTGGAGCTCCGCCGCCCGGTCTGGGTCGCGCTCAGCGAGCTCTATCTCGATACGGAGCCGGGCTGGCGGCGTGTGGCGGCGGTGTGTGCGGCGTCGCCCTTCGGGCTTTCGCAGTTGCAGCGCATCCTCTTCGACGAGGTCCACCCGGTGCTGCGGTGGAACATCCATGCCGTAACCGGCGTGTGGGATGGTTTCGACGAGGCGTGGCTGGTGGCGTCCATCGTCGCGCGGCGACGCCCGTTGCTGCGGATGTCGTGGTTCGAGGCGCGACGCTACCCTTGGCGGGAACTGGCGCCGCTGGTCGTCGCGGCGCGTCGGGAGTCGGGAGCGGCGGCCGGGTGAGGCGGCAGGCTGCGGCCGACGGAACATTTGGAAGCAGGCTGTAGGGGAAGAGGATGGAGCAGGACGAGATCACCGCGCTGTTCGACCAGCAGGCCGCGGGCTACGACGCGCAGTGGGCGAAGACGGCGCCGATCCGGGACTGCCTGCACCTGCTGGTCGACGCGGCGTTCGCGGCGCTGCCGGCGGATGCGCGGGTGCTCTGCGTGGGCGTGGGGACGGGCGTGGAGCTGGCCTGGCTCGCCCGGCGCAACCCGGGCTGGCGCTTCACCGCGCTGGAGCCGTCGGCGCGCATGCTCGACGTCTGCCGGGCGCGAGCGGAGGAGGAGGGCTTCGCGGCGCGCTGCGATTTCCACGAGGGCTACCTCGACTCGCTTCCGCCTGGGGCGGCCTTCGATGCCGCGACCTGCTTCCTCGTGTCCCAGTTCATCCTCGACCAGGAGGCGCGGTCCGGGTTCTTCCGGGAGATCGCGCGCAGGCTCAAGCCGGGCGGCGTTCTTGCGAGCTCCGACCTGGCCTCGGACATCGGGTCGCAGGACTACGACGTGCTGCTGCGCGCATGGATGAACATGATGTCGGCGGCGGACGTCGCGCCCGAGGCGATGGAACGCATCCGCAGGGCCTACGCGACCGATGTCGGCGTGCTTCCCCCGGGCCGGATCGCCTCGATCATCGCGGCAGGCGGCTTCGATGCGCCGGTACAGTTCTTCCAGGCGGGGCTGATCCACGGCTGGCTGTCGCGCCGCGCCAGGGAGCGTTCCGCGTGACCGGCCGCCCGCACCGTCGCCGGGCGATGGCGTCGCGAGCGCCACGCTGCGCGCTGGGAGTGACGGTGCGGCCGGGAGCGCGATCCGACCGTCCATAGCCGAGGTGCACCGCATGTCGATCGTCCACCGCTCCAAGGTCGATGCCTGGCTGCTGGTCGTGCTCGTCCTGGTCGTCGTCGTGCCCCTGTTCGCGAGCGCCGTGCTGCTCGCCGACGGATCGGCGGCGGCGTGGGTGGCGTTGCCGTTGGTCGCGCCCGGGGCGGTCCTGCCCGCGTGGCTGCTGCTGGGCACGCGCTACGTGCTGCAGCTGGGGCTGTTGACCGTTCGCTGCGGGCCATTCGCGTGGCGGGTTCCGCTGGCCGAGGTCACGGGGATGCATCCGACGCGCAATCCGCTGTCCAGCCCGGCGCTGTCGCTGGATCGGCTGCGCATCGACTACGGCGTCGGCAGGTCGATCATGGTGTCGCCGCGCGACAGGGCGCGCTTCGTCGAGGACCTGGAGAGGCTGCGCGCCGGCGCAGGTCGCATGGAGAGCTGAAGCATGACCGGGAAGATCGATCCGTTCTCGCGGTGGAGGGAGATCCGCAGGCAGGGCGCCTGGCGGTTCGTCCTCCTGTGGGGTGCCCTGGCCTGGGGACTGGGCACCGCGGCGCTGTACTGCGGGTTCATGTGGCTCGTCGCCGACGTGGACATGCGCAGGCTCCTGCCGTTCGCCGTCCTGTTGTTCCCGGTGGGTGGGCTCGCCTGGGGAGGCATCATGTGGTGGATCGCCGAGCGCCGGTATCGGCAGCATGCAGCGGCCGGCGGCGCCTGACGGCTCGCCATCATCCTGGAGGTCCGGCACATGTCCGGTTCCGCGTTCTCCAAGGACGAACGCAGCCGCCTCCGCGAGCTGGCTGGTGAGGTGTACGAGACGGAGCTGGGCCAACTGCTGGAGGAACTCGATGCCGAGTTCGCGCGCTGGCGGGTGGGCGAGCTGCCCGCCTCGGAGCTGCTCGCCGCCATCGAGGATTTCCAGCAGAACCAGGCGCACGAGCTGGGGTCGCTGTATCGCGGGCTGAAGGAGCCGGAACTCGTGGC
The DNA here is from genome assembly GCF_042654365.1 of Coralloluteibacterium thermophilum. Classification (NCBI taxonomy): domain Bacteria; kingdom Pseudomonadati; phylum Pseudomonadota; class Gammaproteobacteria; order Lysobacterales; family Lysobacteraceae; genus Coralloluteibacterium; species Coralloluteibacterium thermophilum. The sequence goes on along the minus strand of NZ_JBHSGG010000033.1, from coordinate 154,669 downwards.
CCGCGGCATCGCGCAGGGGCTGTTGCCCCGCGCCGCACTGGATCCGGTGCTGCTCGCGAAGCTCGACGGGCTCGTCGCGGGCTGTGCACCGCATGGCGGGTAGCCGCCGGGACGACCGTCGGTCTGTCGAATGCGGTCCCCGACGTTCGACCAGCAGGCATCCCAACCTGCCGGAAGGAGCCCTGCCATGCCCAGCACCATCCACCTCCACCGCGTCTTCAGGGCGCCGCCGGAGCGCGTCTACCGCGCCTTCCTGGAACCCGAGGCCATGACCAAGTGGTTGCCGCCATACGGGTTCACCGACCATGTCGAGCACGCGGACGTGCGCGTCGGCGGGACCTACCGGATGGCGTTCACCAACTTCGGCACCGGCACGCGGCACGCCTTCGGCGGCGAGTACCTGGAGCTGGTGCCGAACGCGCGCATCCGCTACGCGGACCGCTTCGACGACGCGGGCCTGCCCGGCACCATGCAGGTCACGGTGCTGCTGAAGGCGGTCGCCGTCGGCACCGACATGGCGCTGGTGCAGGAGGGCGTGCCGGATGCGATTCCCGCGGAGGCCTGCCATCTCGGCTGGCAGGAATCGCTGGCGCAGCTCGCGAGACTGGTCGAGCCGGAGATTCCCGATGCCTGAGCGCGACGCATCCGCGCAGGGAAAGGCGAAGGGGCCGGCCTCCTACTTTCCCTCCATCGAGAAGACCTACGGCCGCCCCGTCGCGCACTGGCTCGCATTGCTCGACGGGCAAGGCGCGCGTCCGCACATGGCCCTGGTCGCCTGGCTGAAGTCGGAGCACGGCCTCGGCCATGGCTACGCGAACGCACTGGTCGCGTGGCACCGCAGCCGGTCCGTCCAGGGCTGAAGCGCGGCCGCGCAGCGGGCATCATGCCGCCTGCATGACCACGACCTCCTTCCTGCAGCACTTCGCGGGCGGCTGCCGTTGCGGCGCGCTGCGGGTGGACCTCGCGCTGCCCAGCGGGATCGCCCTGCCGGCGCCGCGCGCCTGCGACTGCGGGTTCTGCACGCGGCACGGCGCCGCATGGCTGTCGGACCCGGCGGGACGGCTGACGATCGAGGAGGCGCAGCCGGGCGCACTGGTCGCGGCGAGGCAGGGCTCAGGGAGCGCGGGCTTCCAGGCCTGTGCGCGCTGCGGCGATCTCGTCGCGGTGGTGTTCGCGGATGGCGACACGCGCCATGCGGCCGCCAATGCGCGCTGCCTGCGCGATGGAGCGGCCTTCGGTGAGCCCGTGGTCGTCTCTCCCCGGCAACTGGCGCCGGCGGAGCGGCAGGCGCGCTGGCGCACGCTGTGGATGCACGACGTGCGGATCGTCCGCCTGCCGATGGGATAGGCGGACCTGGGTGTTCCGCACCGCGGAGGCCCCGACGTCGCTGCGATCCTCGCCCTCGCATCGTCCCCACGCGGGCCTGCGTATTCGTGCGGGAAACGGCAACCGAACGGCGACGATGACGGCGAAGCGCGGGCGAAGGGCGGGGTCGGGGCTGGCGGGGTGGTTGGCGCTGGTGTTCCTGGCAGCGGCGATCGGCAGCGTCGCGTCGTCGGGATCCACGGGCTTCTACCTGTCGCTGGACCGCCCCGGCTGGGCGCCGCCCTCCTGGCTGTTCGCGCCGGTGTGGACGGTGCTCTACCTGATGATGGCGATCGCCGCCTGGCTGGTCTGGCGCGCGCGGGGCTGGGACGGTGCGCGGACGGCGCTTTCGCTGTTCGTGCTGCAACTGGCGCTCAACGCCCTGTGGACGTGGCTGTTCTTCGCCTGGCGCGTCGGCGCCGCCGCCTTCGCGGAGATCGTCGTGCTGTGGGTGCTGGTCCTCGCGACCTGCCTGCTGTTCTGGCGCATCCGGCCGCTCGCCGGCGCGCTGCTGGTGCCGTACCTGGCTTGGGTCGGCTTCGCCACGGCGCTCACCTTCACCGTCTGGCGGGCGAATCCCGGCGTGCTCTGAGGGGGGGCGGGTGGCTCCTCGCGCCTGGCCCGTCTGCGGGATGCCGTCGCCTCCGCGCACTCGCCCTCCCGGCAAGAAGCGAGGCATGAGGAGTGAGAAACGAGGGAGGGCCAGCTGCCTGTACTCGCTTCTCACACTCTTCCACTCGCGCCTCGAGGAGCGCGCTGCGCGCTCACCCCCATCCCAGCCTTCCCCCGCAGGCGGGGGAAGGAGTGGGTCGCGAAGGGCGTACAGGCTCTCGTGCCATGCCGGTCCAGCAGGAGCCTTCCCTCGCAAGCGAGGGAAGTAGCGGGCGTTTCTCACTCTTCATGCCTCACTCCTCGGGAGCAGGTCGCGAGGGCATGCAGGTTCTCGTGTCATGCCGGCTGTCCAGAAGGGGCGCCGCTCCCGACGAAGCGCAGTCCGCTCCCTCCCCCGCGGACAGCGGGGGAGGGCTGGGGAGGGGGCGCTTTCGAACCAGAAACGAGGCATGAGGCGTGAGAAACGAGGGAAGGCCAGCTGTCCGTACTCGCTTCTCACCCCTTCCACTCGCTCCTCAAGAAGCGCGCTGCGCGCTCACCCCCATCCCAGCCTTCCCCCGCAGGCGGGGGAAGGAGCGGGTCGCGAAGGGCGCGTGGGTTCTCGTGCCAATGCCGGTCCAGCAGGAGCCTTCCCTCGCAAGCGGGGGAAGTAGCGGGTGTTTCTCACTCCTCATGCCTCACTCCTCGGGAGCAGGTCGCGAGGGCATGCAGGTTTTCGTGTCATGCCGGTCCAGCAAGGGTGTGCGTTCCCGGCGAAGCGCAGTCCGCTCCCTCCCCCGCGACAGCGGGGGAGGGCTGGGGAGGGGGCGCTTTCGAGCGAGAAACGAGGCATGAGGCGTGAGAAACGAGGGAAGGCCAACTGCCCCCACTCACTTCTCACTCCTACCCACTCACTCCTCAAGCACATGCATGACCTCCGGCCGCGGGGTTGGCGTGGCGATTCCGATAGGCTTGCCGCTTCGCCGTGGCCCGCGGCCTGGTGTCGCGGTGCATCGAGACTCCATCGACCCGCCGACGCCGTCCGTCCGCGGTCCGTACTTGGACAGGCATGAACATCGCGACTCCGACCAACGTCTCCTTCGCCCTCTACATGCTCGCGCTGTGCGTAATCGGCTTCATCGCCTGGCGCCGCACCACCGACTTCGACGACTACATCCTCGGCGGGCGAAAGCTCGGGCCCGGCGTCACCGCGCTCTCGGCCGGTGCGTCGGACATGAGCGGCTGGGTGATGATGGGCCTGCCCGGCGCGATCTTCGCGACCGGCCTGTCGGAATCGTGGATCGGCGTCGGCCTGGTCGCGGGCGCCTGGGTCAACTGGCTGCTCGTCGCGGGGCGGCTGCGCGTCTACACCGAGCGCGCGCGCAATGCGCTGACCCTGCCGGACTACTTCACCCATCGCTTCGAGGACCGCAGCAGGCTGCTGCGGATCCTCTCGGCACTGGTGATCCTGGTGTTCTTCTCGCTGTACGTCGCCTCGGGCGTGGTCGCCGGCGGCGTCCTGATCCAGGGCGTGTTCGGCATCGACTACGCCTACGCGGTGTGGATCGGCGCCGGCGTCACCATCGCCTACACCCTGGTCGGCGGCTTCCTCGCGGTGAGCTGGACCGACGCGCTGCAGGGTCTCCTGGTCCTGCTGGCCCTGCTGATCCTGCCGGCCGTCGCGGCCTTCGCCAACGGCGGCTTCGCGGAGTCGGCGGCGCTGGTGGAGCAGGTCGATCCGCAGCGCCTGCAGTGGATCGGCGCGGGCGGCTGGATCGCGGTGGTGTCGGGCCTGGCCTGGGGCCTGGGCTACTTCGGGCAGCCGCACATCCTCGTGCGCTTCATGGCGCTGGATTCGCTGGCGTCGGTGCCGAGGGCGCGCCGGATCGGCATGAGCTGGATGATCCTCTGCCTGCTGGGTTCGCTCTGCGTCGGCTTCTTCGGCATCGGCTGGTTCGCGCGCAACCCGGAGCTTGCCGGCCCGGTCCTCGCCAACGAGGAGACGGTGTTCATCACCCTCACGGGGCTGATCCTCAACCCCTGGGTGGGCGGCTTCGTGCTCGCCGCGATGCTGGCGGCCATCATGTCCACCCTCAACAGCCAGCTGCTGGTGTGCTCGAGCGCGCTGACCGAGGATTTCTATCGCGCCTTCCTGCGTCGCGATGCCGGGCAGCGCGAGCTGCTCTGGGTCGGCCGCATCACCCTGCTGCTGGTCTCGCTGCTGGCGATCTGGATGGCGCGCGACCCGGAGGCGAGGGTGCTCGACCTGGTCTCCTACGCCTGGGCCGGCTTCGGCAGCGCCTTCGGGCCGGTGGTGCTGATCTCGCTCATGTGGAAGCGGATGACCCGCGACGGCGCATTGGCCGGCATGCTGGTCGGCGGCGTGGTCGCGCTGGTGTGGGGCAGCCAGAAGTGGTTCGGGCTGTACGAGATCATCCCCGGTGCGCTGTGCGCGTCGCTGGCGATCGTGGCGGTGAGCCTGCTCGGCCGCCCGCCCCAGGAGAGCGTGCGGCGCACCTTCGACGAGGTCCAGGCGGAGGTCGCGAACGGCGGGCGGGGCTGACCGCCACTCGCGTCTCGCGCCTCCCAGCTCCTCGCGCTGCGCGCTCACTCCCATCCCGGCCTTCCCCGGCAGGCGGGGGAAGGTGCCGGTTGCCGTGGGCATGAATGCCGCCGTTCCTCCTGCCGCCGGCAGCGCGGGAAGGCTCCTCCGGCCGGAGCGCGGGCGGTGGCGGTCCTCGGCGCGGTGGCGCCGGTCAGTCCTCTGCCACCGGCGTCAGTCGAAGGTCGTGGAAGTCGAAGCTGAAGTCGGTGAGCGGCGAGATCGCTTCCATGCGTGCCTCGCGGACCGCGCCGTCCGGCGTCAGCGCGAAGCCGAGGAAGGCGTCGGCGTTCAACTGGCGGTCGCGCCAGCGCACGATGAAGGTGTCGTGCTGCCAGTGCTCCAGGTCGCCCACCAGCTGCGGTGTGCGGGCGAAGCGCATCACCAGGCCGCGGCCCTCCTGCACGACGTGGATGTCGCCGTACCAGGGATCGCGGTAGGTGGCGGCATAGCCTGCCAGCGGCAGTGACGGCGTCGAGCGGCGGTCGCGGGCGGCCTCGTGCCTCGCCCAGTCCTCCGCGGCCTCGTCGTGCTGGCGGCCGAGCGCCGCGGCGTAGGCGCCGGGCCAGTCGTGGTCCGGCGCGTCGAGCAGGCGGTCGAGCACGCGCATGGTGATCGCCTGGAAGGCGGCGCCGGCCTCGGCATTGGTCAGCACCACCACGCCGGCGTTGCGGCCGGGCACGAGGGTGAGGCGCGAGACCATGCCGGGCCAGCCGCCGGTGTGCCACACCAGCTTCTCGCCGCGGTAGTCGGAGAGGCTCCAGCCCTCGCCATAGCCGGCGAAGTTGGGCGTGGCGCGGCGCAGCTCGGGCACGCGCGGCTCGGGGATGGTCTGCGGGGTCACCAGCGACCACATCGCCCTGTGTCGCGCGGCGCTGAACAGGCGTTCGGCGTCCTCGCCCTCGCCGCGGATCACGCCGCCCGCGAGCTGCACGCGCATCCACTTGGCCATGTCGTGCGCGCTGGAGTAGAGGCCGCCCGCACCGGCCACGTTCGCCCAGGTCAGCGGCGCGACGGGCGCGAGTTCGGTGAAGTCGGCCTTGGCGTGGCCGGTGGCCGCGGCGTCGTCCGGCCGCAGGTGGTCGGCGTTGAAGCGCGTCTCGCGCATGTCGAGCCGGTCGAAGATGCGGGCCTGCAGGAACTCGGCGAAAGACTGCCCGCTCACCGTCTCGACGACCTGCTGCGCCACGCCGTAGAGGATGTTGTCGTAGGCGTACTTCTCGCGGAAGCCGCCGGCCAGCGGCACGTGCGCGAGACGCTCGACGACCTCGCGGTTGCTGTAGGTCGTCGCAGGCCAGAACAGCAGGTCGCCCGCGCCCAGGCCCAGCCCGCTGCGGTGGGTCAGCAGGTCGCGCAGGCGCATCTCGCCGGTGACGTAGGCGTCGGACATGCGGAACCACGGCAGGTGCTGGATGACGCGGTCGTCCAGCGAGAGCCTGCCGTCGTCGGCGAGGATCGACAGCGCCGCGGCGGTGAACGCCTTGGTGTTCGAGGCGATGGCGAACAGGGTGTGCGCGTCGACCGGCTCCGGCCGGCCCAGTTCGCGCACGCCCCAGCCGCGCGCCAGCACCACCTCGCCGTCCTGCACGATGGCGACCACGACGCCGGGCACGTCGAAGCGCGCCTGCACCTCGGCGACGTAGGCGTCGAGATCGGCGAAGACCGCGGCGGCGTCCCGCGTCGCCGCCGCCGTCGGCGCGGGCGCCTGCGCGGGGACGGCGGGCGCTGCCGTGGCGAGGAGGGCGGCGAGGGCGAAGGCGAGCGGGCGAAGGTGCATCGGCGGACCTGGGGACGGGACAGCGGCCGACGATACCGCAGTGAGGGGCGGGTGAAGAGGAGTGGGCAGGGCGTGCAGGCCGGCGGCAGTGCGCGCTGCGCGTTCATCCCTCGACCTCGCTTCTCGTTCGAAAGCGCCCCCTCCCCAACCCTCCCCCGCTGCGCAGGGGAGGGAGCGTGTGAGGCTTGGCGGGAGGTGCCGCAAAGCACCGAAGCGCCTCATGACGCGGGCATCGGGCGGATCGAGCACATCGGCGCGCAGGTAGCCAGCGCCGTCGCCGCCTGCGAGGAAAGGCGAGGCATGAGGAGAAACGAGGGAAGGCCAGCTGCCCGTACGCGCTCCTCGCTCCTCTCCGCTCACTCCTCAAGCGCGCGCTCACCCCCATCCCGGCCTTCCCCCGCAGGCGAGGAAAGGAGCGGGCGCGAGCGCGAGGGCGTGCAGGTTCTCGCGTCATGCGGGCCATCCAGAAGGGGTCTGCCGCTCCCGACGAAGCGCAACCCGCTCCCTCCCCCGCGCAGCGGGGGAGGGTTGGGGTGGGGGCGCTTTCGAATGGGAAGCGACGCATGAGGAGAAAACGAGGAAAGGCCAGCTGCCCGCACTCGCTTCTCACTCCTCTCCGCTCACTCCTCTCCGCTCACTCCTCCGAGCACGCGAGCCCCTCAGGCGACGGCCGTGGCGAGCAGGCTCGCGCCCACGCACCACGCCACCACCCACAGCGCGTTGAGCCGGAACAGGACGAGCAGCAGCAGGCCGACCGCGGCGATGGCGGCATCGGCAGAACCGCCGATGCCCTGGCTCAGCACGGGATCGTAGAGCGCCGCTGCGAGCAGGCCGATCACCGCTGCGTTGATCCCCGCCAGCGTCGCCACCGCACCGGGCCGCCGCGCCAGGGCGCTCCACGCGGGCAGGGCCGCGACCAGCAGCAGGAAGCCGGGCAGGAAGATGCCGGCCAGTGCCGCGAGGGCGGCAGGCAGCGGCTGCCCCGGCAGCGTCGCTCCGCCGAGGTAGGCAGCCAGCGTGAACATGGGCCCGGGCATCGCCTGCGCCGCACCGTAGCCGGCGAGGAAACGTTCGGCGTCCAGCCAGCCGGGCGCGACCACCCCCGCTTCCAGCAGGGGCAGCACGACGTGTCCGCCGCCGAAGACAAGGGCGCCTGCCCGATAGAACACGGCGGCGAGGGCGCCGGGTGTCGGGGCCTGTGGCGTCCATGCCAGGGCGAGCGCCAGCAGCGCCGCGAAGGCCACCGCCGCGGCCGTGGCCGCGCCCGCCGACACCCGTGCCGGCAGGGGCGCCGCCGGCGGCAGCGGGACGTGGCGGCACAGGAGGATGCCGAGGGCGGCGCCCACGACAATGGCGCCGAGCTGCGCCCACGCCGCCCCCGACGCGAGCACCAGCAGGGCGGCGGACACCGCGATGGCCGCGCGGCGCGCGTCCGGCGCGAGCTGGCGCGCCATCGCGATCAGGCCGTGCGCGACCACCGCGACCGCCACGAGCTTGAGGCCGCGCACCACGGCCGCACCGACGGGCGCGTCGCCTGCCGGCGCCAGCCACACGAGGGCGAGCATCAGCAGCGCGGACGGCAGGGTGAAGGCGACGAAGGCAGCCGCGGCGCCGGCCCAGCCCGCGCGCAGCAGGCCGATGCCGAAGCCGAGCTGGCTGCTCGCCGGGCCGGGAAGCACCTGGCAGATCGCGAGCAGCTGCGCGAACTGGGCGTCGTCCAGCCAGCCGCGGCGCGCCACGAAGGCGGCGCGGAAGTACCCGACGTGCGCGACCGGCCCGCCGAAGGCGCTCAGGCCCAGCAGCAGGAAGGCGCGGAAGACTTCGCCCGCCGTGCCCGGGGTGCGGGGAGGGGCGGCGCTGCTCATGCCGGCGGACGGAGGGGGCGGACGGCGGAGGACATGGCGTGCTTCGCGCTGCGGTGGCCGGATTCTGGCAGGTGCGCGCGGTCGCCTGCGGCCGCGCCTGCGCGGATCGTGCAAGAACCCGCCATGCGTGATCTACGGCCCCGGCCGCGCCGCTGGCGACAGTAGGCGCCACCCGGCATCCCGCCGGAACGGAGAACTGAGGACATGAGCGGAATCCGAGACAAGGTGGTCCTGGTGACCGGCGCGAGCAGCGGCATCGGACATGCGGTCGCGCGCCACCTGGCCGACGCGGGCGCGATCGTGCTGCTCGGCGCGCGCAGGGTCGACCGCCTGCAGCGACTGGCGGAGGAGATCGCCGCCGCGGGCGGGCGCGCCACCGCGCACACGCTGGACGTGGTCGACCTCGCGAGCATGCGCGCCTTCGCCGATGCGGCGCTGGAGGCGCACGGCCGCATCGACGTGATCGTCAACAACGCGGGCGTCATGCCGCTCTCGCGGCTGGAGGCGCTCAAGGTCGAGGAGTGGAACCGGATGATCGACGTCAACATCCGCGGCGTGCTGCACGGCATCGCGGCCGTGCTGCCGTCGATGCGGGAGCGGCGCTCCGGGCATGTGGTCAACGTCGCCTCGATCGGCGCGCATGCGGTGTCGCCGACGGCCGCGGTCTACTGCGCGACCAAGTTCGCGGTGCGGGCGATTTCCGACGGCCTGCGCCAGGAGACCGACCGCATCCGCGTCACGGTGGTCTCGCCGGGCGTGGTGACCTCCGAGCTGGCCGAGAGCATCAGCGATCCCGAGGCGCGGGCGATGATGAAGGACTTCCGCAGCGTCGCCATCCCGCCCGAGGCCATCGCGCGCGCCATCGGCTACGCCATCGCCCAGCCCGACGACGTGGATGTCAGCGAGCTGATCGTGCGGCCGACCGCCAGCCCGTACTAGCCGCTCGCGGCGTGCGGGACTGCGGCATCGAACCTTGTCGCGGTCGAAAAGTGCTCCCACGGCGCTCGCCGTGGGAGCGGCGTGCCCTGCCTCAGGACTGCGCGGCGATCCAGCGGTCGATCTTGGCTTCGAGCACGTCGAGCGGCAGCGAGCCGTCGCCCAGGACCTCGGCGTGGAAGGCGCGCGGGTCGAAGGCCTCGCCGAGCGCGGCCTCGGCCCGCGCCCGCAGCTCCTTGATCTTGAGCTCGCCGACCTTGTAGGCCAGCGCCTGGCCGGGAATGGCCATGTAGCGCTCGGTCTCGGAGACCGCCTCGGTGTCGCTGGTCGCCGAGTTGTCCTTCATGTACTGGATGACCTGCTCGCGGATCCAGCCCTTGCTGTGCAGGCCGGTGTCCACCACGAGGCGGATGGCGCGCCACAGCTCCGCCTGGAGACGGCCGAAGTAGGTGTAGGGATCGGCATAGACGCCCAGCTCCCGGCCCAGCGACTCCGCGTAGAGGCCCCAGCCCTCGATGTAGGCGGTCTGGCCCCCGAAGCGGCGGAAGGTCGGGATGCCCTCCAGTTCCTGCTGCAGGGCGATCTGGAAGTGGTGGCCCGGGATCGCCTCGTGCAGGTAGAGCGCGTCGCGGTCCCAGGTCTTGCGCGTGGGCAGGTCGTAGGTGTTGACGTAGAAGATGCCGGGGCGGCTGCCGTCCTCGCTCGGGCGCATGTACGAGCCGCCTGCCGCCGACTGCGCGCGGAACGCCTCGACCGGGCGGATCTCGAAGGCCGCCTTCGGGGTCAGCGAGAACAGCTCGCCGACGCGCGCATCGACCGTCGCCTCGAACGCGCGGTAGTCCGCCAGCAGGGCCTCCTCACTCTCGTAGGTGAACGCCGGGTCGGTGGTCATGTACTCGAAGAACGCCTGCAGGTCGCCCTCGAAGCCGACCTCCTGCATGACCTGCCGCATCTCGCCGTGGATGCGCTCGACCTCGGCGAGGCCGATGTCGTGGATCTGCGCGGGGGTGAGGTCGGTGGTGGTGATGCGGCGCACGTTGAAGGCGTACCACGCCTCGCCGTCGGGCAGGGCGTCCAGGCCGTGGCTGTCGCGTGCGGCCGGCAGGTACTCCTCGGCGGTGAAGCGGCGCAGCGCGCGGTAGGCCGGCATCAGCGTGTCGGCGATCAGGCTGCGGTAGGCCTCGGTCAGGCGATCGCGCTCGGCCTCGGGAAAGTCCTCCGGCATCTCGGCGATGGGCCGCCAGAACAGGGTCTGCTCCGGGTCGTCCTTGATGAGGCCGTCGAGCTGGGGAAGCGTCTTCTCGACCAGCACGCGCGGCTGGACCACGCCGTTGGCCATGCCCTCGCGCATGTTCGCCATCGCGCTGTCGAACAGGGTCGGGATGTTGGACGCGCGGGCGAGCCAGTTGTCGTAGTCGGCGACCGTCCTGAACGGCTGCGCGCCCGTGCCGGAACCCAGCATCGCGAACGAGCTGGGGAAGCTGTAGAACTGGTTCAGCGGCTGCTGCCAGCCGGGGAAGCGCTCGCCCTCGATCTGCTCCTCGAGGCTGGAGACGAAGATCTCGTACGACAGCCGGGCCTGGCCTTCGAGCTGCTCCACGTCGTAGCCGCGCACGCGCTCCAGCCAGCGCTGCGCGAAATCGAGCTGCCGCTGGCGGAACTCGGCGCTGAAGGTGTCCGGGAGCTGGTCGTTGTAGCGGCTGTCGCCGATGTAGGTCGCCGACAGCGGGTTCAGGCGGAGCGATTCCTCCCAGAACTCGGCGTAGAGCGCGTCGAGTTCGGCGGCGGCGTCCTGGCCGGCCTGCGCCTGCGGCGCGCCCGCGGTCGGCGCGGCGGCGGGAGCGCCGTTGGCCGGCCCGCGGTCGCAGGCGGCGAGGGCGAGGGCGGCGGCAAGCGCGAGGGCGAGCGTGGTGCGGGTCATGGCGTCCGGTGGCTGACGGGTGGAGCCCGCGAGCCTCCGCCGCGGATTTCCACCCCGCAAGGGCCGGAGGTCATGCCGGGCCGGCTACGCCGCGACGTCCCGGCGCAGGCGCAGGGCGAGCTCGACGCTGCCGGTGTCGTCCATCAACTGCGCGGCGCCGTCCTGCACCATGAACTGCAGGCGCATGCTGCGGGCATGCAGGGCGGCGAGGGCTTCCACGCTCTCGTGGGCGATGTCGATGACGCGCAGGTTGCGCGGCCGCGCGAGCGCGCTGGCGTTCTTCTCCCACCACACGTCGGCGCCGCGGCCGCCGTAGTTGACCACCACCACCTCGCGCGCCCGGCCGCAGGCGCGGCGGATGCGCGCCTCGTCCGGCTGGCCGAGGTCGATCCACAGGGCGACCTCGCCGGTCAGGTCGTGCGCCCACAGGTCGGGCTCGTCGTCGCTCGACAGGCCCTTGCCGAACTGGAGGCGCTCGTCGGCGTACAGCGCGAACGCGGCGATGCGCACCATCAGCCGCGCATCGGTCTCGGAGGGGTGCTGGGCCAGCGTCAGCGGATAGGTGGCGTAGTGGTGCCGGTCCATGTCGCTGACCTGCAGCTCGCACTTCACCACGGTGGACTTCAGCGCCATGGCGCGTCCTGGTTCGCAAGGGCCGCGCAGTGTACGTGGGTGGGGCGGCGCGGGAGTGAGACATGAGGAACGAGAAAGGAGGAGAGTGGCTGTCTGGCCTCGCTTCACTCCTCCCCACTCGCCTCAAGCCCACAGCCCCCTCCCCCGCGGACAGCGGGGGAGGGTTGGGGAGGGGGGCGCTTCTGCTGCGGGAAGTGAGACATGAGGCACGAGAAGAGAGGAGAGGTGGCTGTCTGGCCTCGCTTCGCTCCGCTCCATGCATTCCTCGAAGCAGCACGCCGCGCGCGCTCACCCCATCCCGGCCAGGGCGGGGGAAGGAGTTTGACGTCGAGGAGTGGGGGCATGAGGAGTAAGAAAAGAGAGAAGGCGCGGCGCCTCTCCTCGTTGCTCACGTCTCTCCACTCACTTCTCGCCGGGACGCCGCGGCCGGCTCAGCGGTTCACATCCACCACCAGTCGCCCGCGGACGCGCCCGGCGAGGACCTGCGGCGCGACGTCGATGGCGTCGCCCAGGCCGATGTCGGTGGCCATGGCGTCCAGCCAGCGGGTGTCGAACTCGGCCGCCAGCGCGGCCCAGGCGGCGAGGCGGCGGGTGGCCGGGCACATCACGCTGTCGATGCCGACCAGGGTCACGCCGCGGAGGATGAAGGGCGCGACCGTCATCGGCAGGTCCATGCCCTGCGCCAGGCCGCAGGCGGCGACCACGCCGCCGTAGCGCGTGGCGGCGAGCACGTTGGCGAGCGTGTGGCTGCCGACGCTGTCGACGGCGCCGGCCCAGCGCTCGCTCGCGAGCGGCCTGCCGGGCTCGGAGAACGCCGTGCGCTCCAGCACCTCGGTCGCGCCCAGCGCCTTCAGGTAGCCGTGTTCGTCGCGCTTGCCGGTCACGGCCACGACGCGGTAGCCGCGCCGGGCGAGGAGGGCGGTGGCGACGCTGCCGACGCCCCCGCTGGCGCCGGTCACCAGGATCTCGCCGTCCTCCGGGTCCACGCCCTGGTGCTCCAGCGCCTGCACGCAGAGCATGGCGGTGTAGCCGGCGGTGCCGATGGCCATCGCCGTGCGTGCGTCGAAGGCGTCCGGCAGGGGCACCAGCCAGTCGCCGCGCACGCGCGCCTGCTGCGCCAGGCCGCCGAAGTGGCGCTCGCCCACGCCCCAGCCGTTCAGGAGGACGCGGTCGCCGGCGGCGTAGTCGGGATGCGCGCTGTCGATCACCTCGCCGGCAAGGTCGATGCCCGGCACCATCGGGAAGCTGCGCATCGACGGGAGGCGCCCGGTGAGCGCGAGCGCGTCCTTGTAGTTGACCGTGGACCAGCCCACGCGCACGTGCACGTCGCCCTCGGGCAGGTCGTCGCGTCCGAGCGTCCCGACGCGCGCCTGCGTGCAGCCGGACGCGTCGCGCTCGATGAGGATCGCCTTGAAGCGGGACATGGAGGTCTCCTCGCCACGGCGGCCCAGCATGCCGTGCCCCGCGGCAAGCCCATATCAAACGATGGTCGAACGATCGCCGGCCGGTCGGGGGCGGGGCACACTGGTTGGGAGGGCTGGGCCTGGGGCCTAGTGGCCTGGGGCTTGGGGCAGAGGGCCCGGGGCCCGGGGCCCGGGGCACGGGGCACGGGGCACGGGGCGCGGGGCGCGGGGCGCGGCGCCAGCCCGAGCCCAGAGCCCAGAGCCCAGAGCCCAGAGCCCAACCCGAGCCCCAAACCCCAAGCCCAAGCCCCAAGCCCCAAGCCCAACCCAATGCCTCCAACACCCGCCAGCACAGTCCATCTCCCGCCCGGCGACTGGCCGACGGTGCTGGACTGCCTGTGCGCGCACTTCCCGCGCATCCCGCGGGCGGTGTGGGTTGATCGGTTCGCACGTGGCCGGGTGCTGGATGCGGCCGGTACGCCGCTGTCGCCGTCGCATCCGCATGCGCCGGGGCTGTGCGTGCGCTACTTCCGCGAGGTCGAGGACGAGCCCGCGATTCCCTTCGCCGAGGCCGTGCTGCATGCCGACGCGGACCTGGTGGTCGCCGACAAGCCGCACTTCCTGCCGGTGGCGCCGGTGGGTCGGCACGTCCGCGAAACCCTGCTCACCCGGCTGCAGGCGCGCCTCGGCAACCGCGACCTGGTGCCGCTGCACCGCATCGACCGCGAGACCGCCGGCCTGGTGCTGTTCTCGGCGCGGCCGGCGACGCGCGACGCCTATGCGGCGCTGTTCCGCACCAGGCGCATCCGCAAGACGTACGAAGCCATTGCACCCGCGCTGCCGGCGCTCGGCGAGGGCGAGGTGCACGTGCGCCGTTCGCGGCTGATCCGCGGCGAGCCCTTCTTCCGCATGCGCGAGACCGACGGGCCCGCGGACAGCGAGAGCCGCATCGCGGTCGTCGAGGTCCGCGGCGAGCTCGCGCGCTACGCGCTGGAGCCGGTCACCGGGCGCAAGCACCAGCTGCGCGTGCACATGGCGGCGCTGGGCGTGCCGATCCTGGGCGATCCGCTGTATCCCGAGCCGCACTCACGCGATCCGCAGGACTTCGCGCATCCAATGCGCCTGCTCGCCCGCGCGCTCGCGTTCGACGACCCGCTCGACGGCCGGCCGCGCCGCTTCGAGAGCGCACGCCGGCTCGACTGGCCCGACACCACCTCCTGACGATTTCCCATGCCCTGGCGCAATCCGCACTACGACCCGTCCAAGCCGCACCACACACCGACCGGCTTCCGCAATCCCGAGCCCGACACGCGCCGCCCCGGCGACCTGCAGCGGTGGCGCCGGGAGCGCCGCGCGCAGGGCCTGCCGCGCCCGCCGGAGGCGGGCTATGTCGCTTTCGTCGAGGCGCACTGGCAGGCGCCGGACTTCGGCGGCACCGGCGACGCGGCGTGGTGGCTGGGCCACGCCAGCCTGCTGTTGCGCATGGGCGGCATCACCGCGATCACCGATCCGATGCTGTCGGACCGCGCTTCGCCACTGCGCTGGGTCGGCCCGCGTCGCCGCACGCCGCCTGCGGCGACCGTCGCGGAACTGCCGCCGATCGACGTGGTGCTGCTCTCGCACAGCCACTACGACCACCTCGACTACGACAGCATCTGGCGCCTGGCGCGGCGCTTTCCCGAGGCACGCTTCCTCGCGCCGCTGGGCCTCGGCTCCTGGCTGCGTCGCCGCGGCGTGCGGCGGGTGGACGAGCTCGACTGGTGGGACACCGTGGAGATCGGCGGCGTCCGCTTCGACTGCGTGCCGGCGCGGCACTGGAGCGCGCGCACGCCGTGGGACGCGAACCGCTCGCTGTGGTGCGGCTGGACCCTGCGCAGCGCGGCGCATCGCGTCTACTTCGCCGGCGACACGGGGTGGGCGGACAGGCTGGCCGAGATCGGGCGGCTCGGCCCCTTCGATCTCGCGGCCATCCCCATCGGCGCCTATTCGCCGCGCTGGTTCATGCAGGCGCAGCACATCGACGCCGCCGAGGCGGTGCGCCTGCACCGGGCGGTCGGCGCGCGCCGCAGCATCGGCATCCACTGGGGCGCCTTCGAGCTGGCCGACGACGCCCTCGACGAGCCGCCGCGCGAGCTGGCGGCCGCGCGCGTCGCGGCCGGGCTGGGGGAGGAGGCCTTCGCGGCGGTGCGCATCGGCAGCCGCATCGACCTCTGACGACGGGGCTCAGCCGGCGAGGCGCTCCCGCACCTGCGCCGCGAGCTCGAACGAGCGCAGCCGCGCCGCGTGGTCGTAGATCTGCCCGTTGATCATCAGCTCGTCCACGCGCGTGCGCTCGACGAAGCGGCGCAGGCCGTCGGTCACCGTGTCCACGGTCCCGACGAAGGATTCGGCCAGGGCATGCTCGACGCCGGCCTGCTCCATCGGCGACCACAGCCCGTCCATGCTCTCGACGGGCGGCGGCAGCGGTCCCGGCACGTTGCGGCGCAGGTTGACGAAGGACTGCTGCATCGAGGTGAACAGGCGTCGCGCCTCGGCGTCGCTGTCGGCGGCGACCACGTTCACGCAGGCCATGGCCCAGGGCCGTTCCAGCTGCTCGGAGGGCTGGAAGCGCGAACGGTACACGGCCAGCGCCTGGTCGAGCGCATCGGGCGCGAAGTGCGAGGCGAAGGCATAGGGCAGGCCGAGCGCCGCGGCGAGCTGCGCGCCGAACAGGCTGGAGCCGAGGATCCACAGCGGCACGTCCAGTCCCGCGCCCGGCACCGCGTTGATGCCGCCGGGGCGGGGCGCGCGGAAGTACTGGCGCAGCTCGACCACGTCCTGCGGGAACTGCTCGGCGCTGGAGGCGAGATCGCGGCGCAGCGCGTGCGCGGTGGCGCGGTCGCTGCCGGGGGCGCGGCCGAGGCCGAGATCGATGCGTCCCGGGAACAGCGATTCGAGCGTGCCGAACTGCTCGGCGATCACCAGCGGCGAATGGTTGGGAAGCATGATCCCGCCGGCGCCGACGCGGATGGTGGAGGTGCCGCCCGCGACGTGGGCGATCACCACCGCGGTCGCGGCGCTGGCGATGCCCGGGATGTTGTGGTGCTCGGCCAGCCAGTAGCGGCGGTAGCCCCAGCGCTCGGCGTGCTGCGCGAGGTCGAGGGTGTTGCGGAAGGCATCGGCCGCGGTGCCGCCCTCCACGATCGGGGCGAGGTCGAGGGCCGAGAAGGGGAGCGTCGCGCTGGTCATCCTGGAGCCTGGAAGTGGAGGGCCGCCCGTCCGGCAGCGGCCCGTGCCGCGGGTCGGCGGGCGTCGCCGTCGGGGTTCCCGGTCATGTGGTGGCGACGGGGGGCGATGCAAGCGCGGGCGGCTGTCACGGATGCACCGCTGTGTTCGGGCATCATGGCCGGCTCGCCCGCAGGAGCATCGCCATGACCGACCCCGAGACCCTCGACGCGCTCGACCCCGTCCAGTTGCGCGTGCTGGCCTGCCTGGTGGAGAAGGAGGGCACCACGCCCGAGGCCTATCCGCTCACCGAGAACGCGCTGGTGCTGGCCTGCAACCAGAAGACGGGCCGCGACCCGGTGATGAACCTCACGCCGGGCCAGGTCGGCCACGCGCTGCGGACGCTCGAGGACCGCGGCCTGGTGCGCAGCGTGCACGGCGCGCGTGCGCAGCGCTGGGAGCACCGCTTCGCCCAGCACTATTCGCTCACCCGCGCGCAGCAGGCGCTCCTCGCGGTGCTGGCGCTGCGCGGACCGCAGACCGTGTCGGAGCTGACCAGCCGCACCGAGCGTCTGGCGCGCTTCGCCGATGCCGAGGAACTCCGCCACGCGCTGGAGCGGCTCGCGGCGCACGCGCCGGCCTACGCGGTCAATCTCGGGCGTGGCGCCGGGCAGCGCGAGGACCGCTGGATGCACCTGCTGGGCGGTCCGGTGGACACCTCGCTGCTGGCGGCCGCGCGCGAGGCGCCGGCAGCCGGCGGCCGCGCGGCGCTGGAGCAGCGGGTCGACGGGCTGGAGGCCGAGGTCGCGGAACTGCGCGAGACGCTCGCCGGCCTGCTCGCGCGGCTGGAAGGCTGACGCCACCGGCGCAATGCAGCGATCCGCCGCGCCGGCTGCGGCGATGCCGGACGCGGCGCATCCTCGGCCTCTTCAATGCGAGGGAGAGGCTGCGATGCGAACGATCCCGCTGCTGCACGGGCTGCTCGCCCTGCTGCTGGCCTGTGCCGGCACCGCGAGCGCCACACCGCGCATCACCGTGCTCTACGACGCCTTCGGCGACGATCCGGCGATGCACAAGGACTGGGGCTTCGCCGCTCTGATCGAGGTCGACGGCCGCCGCATCCTCTTCGACACCGGCAACGATGCCGGGATCTTCGCGCGCAACGTCGCCGCGAAGGGGGTGGATCTGCGGGACCTGGACCTCGTGGTGATGTCGCACCGCCACGCGGACCACATGGCGGGGCTGGGCGTGGTGCTGGCGGCGAATCCGACCGTCCCGGTCTACGCGCCGCAGGAGGGCTTCGGGATCTACGGCTCCTCGCTGCCCGCGGACTTCTACCGCAAGGCGCCCGAACTGCCGGCGCGCATGCGCTATTACGACGGTGAGCCCCCGGAGACGCTGCGCTTCGGCAGCGCCTGGCAGGGCGCGGACTTCCGCCCGTTGACCGGGATCACCGAGATCGCGCCGGGCGTATGGGCCATCGTCGGCGTGTCGGACGCGCCGGGCACCCGCGAGCTGCGCGAGGTCTCGCTGGCGATCCGCACGGAACAGGGTCTGGTGCTGGTGGTCGGCTGTTCGCATCCGGGCATCGGCAGCATCGTCGCCGAGGCGCGGCGCATCGACCCGGACATCCATCTGGTGGTCGGCGGCTTCCATTTCGTGACTGCCGACGATGCCGCCATCGCCGGCATGGTGGACGCGCTGCGCGCGGCGGAGGTGTCCTTCATCGCCCCCGGGCACTGCACCGGCGAGCCGACCTTCGCCGCGCTGCTGGCGGCGTTCGGCGAGCGCTATCTGTATGCCGGGGTGGGTGCGGTGCTCGAACTCGACCGTGTCGACGGCCCGGAGCGCCCGCGCGGTGCCGCGGCGCGGCTGTCGGGAGCCGAGCAGGCGCAGTACCGCCTGCTCGCCGTGCACGGTCACGACCACGACCACGTGGACGGCGTGCTGGCCGCCGCCCACGATCACTGAATGGAACAGGCCTCAGGCGGCGCGCCTGAGGCTCTCGATGTCGATCACGAAGCGGTAGCGCACGTCGCCCTTGAGCATGCGCTCGTAGGCGGTGTTGATGTCGCGGATGTCGATGAGCTCGATGTCCGAGGCGACGCCGTGCTCGGCGCAGAAGTCCAGCATCTCCTGGGTCTCGCGGATGCCGCCGATCATCGAGCCGGCGAGGCGCCTGCGCCCGCCGACCAGCGGGAAGGCCGAGAGCGGCGTGGGATCGGGGATGCCTAGCAGCACCATGGTGCCGTCCACCTTGAGGAGGCCGAGGTAGGCGTTGTAGTCGTGCTGCGCCGAGACGGTGTCGATGATGAAGTCGAAGCGGCCGCGATGGGTCCTGAAGACCTCGCCGTCGCGGGTGGCGGCGAAGTCCTTCGCGCCGAGGGCGAGGGCGTCCTGGCGCTTGGACTCCGAGGTGCTGAGCACGGTCACCTCGGCGCCCATCGCCGTGGCCAGCTTGACCGCCATGTGCCCGAGCCCGCCCAGGCCGACCACGGCCACGCGGTCGCCCGCCTTCACCCCGAAGTGGCGCAACGGCGAATAGGTGGTGATGCCGGCGCAGAGCAGGGGCGCGGCGCGTTCCAGCGGGATCCCGTCCGGCACGCGCAGCACGTAGGCCTCGTCCACCGTGATGCGGGTCGAGTAGCCGCCGTAGGTGGGTTCGCCGCTGTCGCGCTCGCGGCTGTTGTAGGTGGCGGTCATGCCCTGTTCGCAGTACTGCTCCTCGCCCGCGCGGCACTGCGGGCACGCGCGGCAGGAATCGACGAAGCAGCCGACGCCCACGCTGTCGCCCACCTTGTAGCGGGTGACGGCGCTGCCGACCTCGGCGACGCGGCCGACGATCTCGTGGCCGGGCACCATCGGGAAGATCGAGCCGCCCCACTCGTCGCGGACCTGGTGCAGGTCGGAGTGGCAGACGCCGCAGTAGAGGATGTCGATCAGGACCTCGTTCGCGCGCGGCGCCCGGCGGGCGATGCGGAAGGGCGCCAGCGGAGCGTCGGCGGACTGGGCGGCATAGGCGGGGGTGTCGAGCATGGGAGGACCTCACGAACGGGAAGCGGGAAAGCGAGCGCCAACGGCGGCACTGGGCACCGCGGCGGTGCGGAAGATGCGGTACGGGCGGGGGCGGGCGGTAGTCCGATCCGCCCGCGGCTTGCACGATCCTCCTCAGCGTCCGCGCAGGTAGGCATACCAGTACGCCAGCCCGATGGCCGCGCCGCCGACGATGTTGCCGAGGGTCGAGAGGCCGAGGTTGAGCAGGGCGCCGCCGACGGTGAGGGCGGCGAAGTCGGCGGGCGCGGCGCCGGCCGTTGCCCAGAAGTCCTGCGGGGCCAGCGCCTTCACCAGCAGGGCGATCGGCAGGATCGACATGTTGGCGACCGAATGTTCGAGGCCTGCGGCGACGAACACGCCGATCGGTCCGACGATGGCGAGGATCTTGCCCTGCACGCTGCCGGCGGCCTGCGCCGCCCAGACCGCCAGGCACACCAGCATGTTGGCGAGGATGCCGGATGCGAACAGGGCGCCGGGCCCCTTCGTGGTCTTGTCCTGGCCCACCTCCAGCGCGTAGAGGCCCACCGCGCCGTCGCCCGCGGCGTGTCCGCCGGCGGCCACGAACAGCAGCGCGACGGCGAGCGCACCGACCAGGTTGCCGGCGTACACCAGCGCCCAGAAGCGCCACATCGTCCCGCGGTCGAGGCTGCCGCGTAGGCGCTTGACCACCAGGAGCGTGTCGCCGGTGAAGAGCTCGGCGCCGGCCACCACCACCAGGATCAGGCCGACCGAGAAGGCCAGGCCGCCCGCCAGCACCCGCGTGCCGGCGAAGCCGTCGCCGCCGGCGCCGGTGACGAGGAAGGCGATGGCCCCGAAGGCGATATAGGCGCCCGCGAGCAGGGCCAGGACCAGGACCTCGCCCGAGGCGCGCCGCACCTTGCCCGAGAGGTATTCCAGCGTGTTGCGGGCGGTGTCGGCGGGTCCCGCGTCCGTCACCGTCACCGCGTCCGGCTTCGACATCTCCTGCCTCCGTCGCATGCGGAGCGCAAGCCTCGCCGGCGCATGTGTCGCGGCGCGTGAACGCGGCCCGGCGCCTGCACCGCCAGGCGCGCCCTGCTACCGTGCCGCCCCCTTCCTCATCGAGCCTGCGCATGTCCTACGTCCGCTGCCTGCGCGGCCTGTCCTCCGGCATCGAGTATCCGGCGGACCGGCCGATGAACCTCGATCCCGCCGACGGCCGTCCGGTCGAGATGGTCCTGGACCTCGAACGCCTGGCGGCCGAGCGCCCGGCCGCCGCGTGGTACGACCCGACGCGGCGCGACATGTGGCGCTTCGGCGGGCTGATGGCGCTCGACGTCGGCGACCCCACCGACGCCCGCCACATCGTGCCGCTGGGCGAGGGCTGCACGCCCCTGCTGGACTGGAGCGCGCATCCGGTCGCCGCCGCCGCGGGCCTGGTCCTGCAGCTCAAGGACGAGGGCCGGGCGCACCCCGGCTTCGGCGCCAATCCGACCCAGAGCTTCAAGGACCGCGGCATGGCGATGGTGGTCGCGCAGGCGCGCAGGCTGGGCCTGGAGCGGCTGGCGGTGCCGACCCAGGGCAATGCGGGGGACTCGCTGGTGCACTACGCGCTGGCGGCAGGGCTGTCGGTGGTGGTGGCCATGCCCGAGGACACGCCCATGCCCATCCTGGGCGGCGTGGCCGCGGCCGCGCAGCGCCATCCGGAGCGCGTCCGCCTCGAACTCGCCGGCCCCACCATCCGCGAAGCGGGGGCGCTGCTGAAGGCGCGCTACGTGCCCGAGGGCTGGTTCTCGGTCGCGACCTTCCAGGAGCCGGGCTGGCGCATCGAGGGCAAGAAGTCGCTCGGGCTGGAGCTGGCCGAGCCGGCGGCGCCCGGTGCGCCGTGGTCGCTGCCCGATGCGGTGATCTATCCCACCGGCGGCGGCACCGGTGTGCTCGGCATGTGGAAGGCCTGGGACGAGCTCGAGGCGCTCGGCCTGATCGATGCCCGTCGCCCGCGCATGCTGTCCGTGCAGAGCAGCGCCACCACGCCGCTGGTGCGCGCCTTCGAGTCCGGCGCCGACGACACCACCGCCGCGGAGCCGGGCGACACCCTGGCCGTCGGCCTCAACGTGCCGGCCGGCGTCGGCCACTTCCGCGTGCTGGAGATCCTCCGCGCGAGCGGCGGCGCCGCCGTCGCCGTCGACGAGGACGACATCGCCCGCGAGCTCGCCCGCCTGTGGCGCACCCTGCGGACGTGGATCGGCCCCGAGGGCGCGGCCTGCCTCGCCGCGCTGCCGCAACTGTTGGACCGCGGCCTCCTGCGACACGGCGAGCGCGTGGTGGCGGTGAACACCGGTTCGCTGGAGAAGTACCTGCCCAAGGTCCGGCACCTGCTGGGCTAGGCCCACGTCCGGCGTCGACGCGCCGGGGGGCCGCACCGCCGGTTGCCCTGGTTTCACGTACCGGGGGCGATGCTCTCCCGTCCTGCCGCAGGAACCGCACCGCGATGCTCGATCTCCGCTTCGACAACCGCTTCGTCGAGGAGCTGCCCGGCGACACGAATCCCGAGAACCGCCGTCGGCAGGTCCCCGGGGCGATGTGGTCGCCGGTGGCGCCGACGCCGGTCGCGGCGCCACGGCTGCTGGCCTGGTCGCCGGAGATGGCGCAGGCGCTGGGCATCGATGTCGCCACCGTCCGCAGCAAGGCCTTCGCCGACGTGTTCGGGGGCAATGCGCTGGTCGAGGGCATGCGGCCCTTCGCGGCGAACTACGGCGGCCACCAGTTCGGAAGCTGGGCGGGCCAGCTCGGCGACGGTCGCGCGATCACCCTGGGCGAGGTGCTGGGTCGCGACGGCGGGCGCTGGGAGCTGCAGCTCAAGGGCGCAGGCCCGACGCCGTACTCGCGCACCGCCGACGGGCGCGCGGTGCTGCGTTCGTCGGTCCGCGAGTTCCTCTGCAGCGAGGCGATGCACCACCTCGGCATCCCGACCACGCGCGCGCTGAGTCTCGTCGCCACCGGCGAGAGCGTGGTGCGCGACATGTTCTACGACGGCCATCCGCAGGCCGAGCCGGGCGCCGTGGTCTGCCGCGTGGCGCCGTCCTTCATCCGCTTCGGCAGCTTCGAGCTGCCCGCCTCGCGCGGGGAGCTGGACCTGCTGCGGACCCTGATCGGCTTCTGCATCCGTCGCGACTTCCCGCATCTGGGCGGGGAGGGCGAGGCCGTGTGGGGCGACTGGTTCGTCGAGGTCTGCGAGCGCACCGCGATCCTGATCGACGGCTGGATGCGCGTGGGCTTCGTCCACGGCGTGATGAACACCGACAACATGTCCATCCTCGGGCAGACCATCGACTACGGACCCTACGGCTGGATCGACGACTACGACCCGGACTGGACACCCAACACCACCGATGCCGGGCGGCGCCGCTACAGGTTCGGCCAGCAGGCCAACGTCGCGTTCTGGAACCTGCACCAGCTCGCGAATGCCCTCGCCACCGTGTTCGACAGCCACGACCCGCTGTACGCCGGTCTCGACCGCTACGTCGAGCGCTTCTCGCAGGCCGAACGCGAGACGGTGGCGCGCAAGCTCGGCCTGGCCGGGTACCGTGAGGACGACGGCGTGCTGATGAAGGACCTGCAGGCCCTGATGCACGCGGCCGAGGTCGACATGACCCTCTGGTTCCGCGGGCTGATGGACGTGGATCCGCAGGCGCCGACGCTCGCGCCGCTCGAGGATGCCTTCTACGACGGCGCCAAGCGCGCGCACCACGAGGGCGCGCTGCAGGACTGGCTGGCCCGCTACGCGGCACGCCTGCGCGAGGACACGCTGTCTCCGGAGGCGCGCCGCGAGCGCATGCGCTTGGCGAACCCGCGCTACGTGCTGCGCAACTACCTCGCCCAGCAGGCCATCGACCGCGCCACCGAGGGCGACCTCGGCGGCATCGAGGCACTGCTCGACGTGATGCGGCGTCCCTACGACGACCAGCCCGGGCGCGAGGCCATCGCCGCGCGCCGGCCCGACTGGGCGCGCAACCGGCCGGGCTGCTCGCAGCTGTCCTGCAGCTCCTGAGCCTGCGCCGCGTCCCCGCAGGAGCGGCGCAGGAGCGACGTAGGAGCGGCTTCAGCCGCGATCTGAAGACCTTGGTTCGGTAAAGATCCGGTCGCGGCTGAAGCCGCTCCTACAGCTGCTGCGTGCCTGCGACCACGGCCTTCGTTCCCGGGCCCCGTGCACGCCACAATGCGACACCCGATCCGAACGGAGACTCCCGCATGCGTTACATCGACCACGGCGATGGCGGCGAGGCCGGCGTCCTGACGCTGGCCGAGATGCCGGCGCCGCAGCCGGCCACGGGCCAGGTGCTCGTCCGCGTCGCCCATGCCGGCGTCAACCGCCCCGACGTGCAGCAGCGCAAGGGCGTCTACCCGCCGCCGGCCGACGCCTCGCCGGTGCTCGGGCTGGAGGTCGCCGGTCACATCGAGGCGCTGGGGGAGGGCGTGGACGGCTGGCGCGTCGGCGATCCGGTGTGCGCGCTGACGCCCGGCGGCGGCTACGCCGAGTACTGCGTGACGCCTGCCGCGCATTGCCTGCCGGTGCCGCGCGGCCTGTCGCTGGCCGAAGCGGCGGCCCTGCCGGAGACCTGCTTCACCGTGTGGAGCAACGTGTTCGACCGGGGCCGCCTGCAGGCCGGGGAGACCCTGCTGGTGCACGGCGGATCGAGCGGCATCGGCACGACCGCCATCCAGATGGCGCGCGCGCTGGGCGCCGCCAGCATCGTCACCGTCGGCGGCGCCGACAAGGCGCGGGCCTGCCTGGCGCTGGGCGCGCGTGCCGCGATCGACTACCGCGAGCAGGACTTCGTCGAGGAGGTGAAGCGGCTGACCGACGGGCGCGGCGTGGACGTGATCCTCGACATGGTCGGCGGCGACTACACGCCCCGCAACCTGCGCTGCCTCGCGGTCGGCGGACGCCTGGTGCAGATCGCCTTCCTGCGCGGACGCAGCGCGGAACTCGACCTGGGCCTGCTGATGACCCGCCGCCTGCACGTCACCGGCTCCACCCTGCGACCGCAGTCGCACGAGGCCAAGGCCGCCATCGCCCGCAGCCTGCGCGAGCGGGTGTGGCCGGAGATCGAGGCCGGCGCGATCCGGCCGATCGTGCACGCGCGCTTCCCGCTCGAACGCGCCGCGGAGGCGCACAGGCTGATGGAGTCGAGCGGGCACATCGGCAAGATCGTCCTGGACGTGCGCGGCGGCGACGCCTGAGCGCATGGTCCGCGGCCTGCGCGTCCTGCGGGCGACCGCGCTCCCGGTGCTGCTGCTGGCGGTGACGGGCTGCGCATCGCTGGGCTACTACGGCCATCTCGCCCGTGGCCAGGCGGCCCTGCTGCGCCAGCGCGTGCCCATCGCCGCCGTGGTCGACGACGCGCGGGCCGACCCGGTGCTGCGCGCGCGCCTGGCCGAGGTGCTGGAGGCGCGCGCCTTCGCCGTCTCGCACCTGGGCCTGCCGGACAACGCGAGCTACACCCGCTACGTAGCCCTCGACCGGCCGTGGGTGAGCTGGGCGGTCTACGCCGCGCGCGAGTTCTCGACCCAGCCGGCGCTGCGCTGCTTCCCCGTCGCCGGCTGCGTGCCCTACGTCGGCTACTTCAGTCCCGAACGGGCGCGGGCGGAGGCGCAGCGGCTGCGGGCCCGGGGGCTGGAGACCTGGATCGGCGGCGTGCCGGCCTACTCGACGCTCGGCTGGTTCGCCGATCCGGTGTTCAGCAGCATGCTGCGCGGCGGCCAGGACGAACTGATCGAGATCGTCTTCCACGAGCTCGCCCACCAGTGGCTCTACGTGCGCGACGACACGGTGTTCAACGAGTCGCTCGCGAGCTTCGTCGGCCGCCAGGGCCTGGTCGAGTGGCGGCGCTCGCGCGGCGAGCCCGAGCCCGATCCGGCGCGGGCCGAGCGCGAGCGCGCCTTCGTGACGCGCGTGCTGGCGCTGCGCGAGGACCTCGCGGCGCTCTACGCGCGCCCACTGGATCCGGCGACGATGCGCATCCTCAAGGCCGCGCACATCGCGGACTTCCGCGCCTGGTACGCGGCGCAGCGGGCCGGGCCATGGCGCGACGAGCGGCGCTTCGACGCCTGGGCCAACGCCCCCATCGACAATGCCGCGCTCGCGCCTTTCGGGCTGTACGACCGCTGGGTGCCGGCGTTCGAGGGCGTGTTCGAGGCGGTTGGACAGGACTGGGGGCGCTTCCGCGCCGCCGTGGAGCAGGTCGCGCGGATGCCGCCGGCGGTGCGAAGCGACTATCTCGATGCCTGGGCGGCCGCGATGGAAGGCCCGCCGCGCGATGCCGTCCTGCGCTGAGGCCGGCGACGGCGGCTACCAGTCGGTGCGTCCCGGCAGCAGGCCGCGCAGCTCCGCGTCGGTGAGGTTGCGCCACTGGCCCGGCTTGAGCACCCCCAGGCGGATGTTGTCGATGCGCACCCGGCGCAGCTGGGTCACCCGGTAGCCGAAGGCGGCCGACATCAGCCGGATCTGCCGGTTGAGACCCTGGGTCAGCACGATGCGGAAGCCGAACTTGGCGATGCGCGCGGTGCGGCAGGGCAGGGTCGTCTGGTTGTGGATGCGCACGCCGCGCGCCATGCCCGTGAGGAACTCCGGGGTGACCGGCCTGTTGACCCCCACCAGGTACTCCTTCTCGTGCCGGTTCTCGGCGCGCAGGATCTCGTTGACGATGTCGCCGTTGCTCGTCAGCAGGATCAGCCCCTCGGAGTCCTTGTCGAGGCGGCCGATCGGGAAGATGCGCTGCTCGTGGCCGACGAAGTCCACGATGTTGCCCTTGACCGTGGATTCCGTGGTGCAGGTGATGCCCACCGGCTTGTTCAGGGCGATGTAGACGTGGCGCCGCCCGGCGCGCTTCGCGCGCAGCGGCAGGGGGCGGCCGTCGAGCAGCACCTCGTCCCCGTCGGCGACCTCGGTGCCGATGGTGCCGGGCACGCCGTTCACGGTGACCCGGCGCGCGGCGATCAGGCGGTCGGCCTCGCGGCGCGAACAGAAGCCGGTTTCGGCGATGTGTTTGTTGAGGCGCATCCGGCGGCAGGCTGGCGAGGGCCGCACAGTGTAGGAGCAGGCGGGGCCGCGCGCCGCTTCAGGCGTCCGCGTCCGGCGTCCGCCAGAGCGCGTCCCAGCCGCTGCGGCCCAGGCGGCGCAGGGTCTCGATGTTGCGCTGGTAGATCGCGTCGGTGTCCGGGACCGCGGCCACGGCCGCATCGATGCTGCTTTCGCGCAGCAGGTGCAGGATCGGGTAGGGGCTGCGGTTGGTGAAGTTCTCGATCGCGTCGGCCGGTGCGTCGGCGAAACGGTAGTGCGGATGGAAGCTCGCGACCTGCACCACGCCCTCCAGCCCGCGCATGCGCACCGCGAGGTCGGCGATGTCCAGGAAGGCGTTGTAGGCGTCGAACGCCTGCAGCACCCCGGGGTGGACGAGCAGGGTGGTCTCGATCTCCTGCGGGTCGGACTCGGCCAGCAGGCCGAGCTCGGCATCGAGATCGCCCAGCAGCGCGTCCTCGTCGCGGGCATGGCTGACCCGCATGCGCAGGCGACCCCGGACCAGCGGCGCCCGCGCGAACGGACAGAGGTTGAGCCCGACCACCGCGCGCTCGACCCAGTCGCGGGTGGCGGCGAGGACGGCGGCGTCGTCGGGAGCGTCGTTGGGCAGCGCGGTCATGCGTGACGTCGTGTGGGGCGGGTTGCCGGGGGGAGTCGTGCGATGGGGAGGCTGTTCGATGGTGGGCGGAAAGCGGCCGCTGCGCGGCCTCACCCGTTCACGGCGAGGAGTGAGACATCAGGAGTGAGAAGCGCCAGAAGGCGCGGCTGCCCACCCTCGTTTCCCACTCCTCCTCACTCGTTCCTGCTCCAGGATCAGATCCGCCGCACCCGGAAGCTGCGGCCCTTGATCTTCCCGGCCATGAGCGCCGCGGCGGCGGCGTCGGCCTTGCCGCGGTGGACGGCGACGTAGGAGCGGGTGGGGAAGATGTCGATCTTGCCGATGGCCTCCGCCTTCAGCCCGGCCGCGCCGGTGAGGGCGCCGAGGACGTCGCCGGGGCGCAGCTTGTCGGTGCGGCCGGCGTCGATGCGCAGGGTCGCCATCGGCGCGCGCGGCACGTCGCGCGGGCTGCTGCCGGCGGGCGTGGCCCGTGCCCAGCGGAGGGTCACGCCGTAGCGGTCTTCCAGCGTGTGCGCGCGCTGGATCTCGCGCGGCGTCACCAGGCTGAGCGCGAGCCCGGTCCTGCCCGCGCGCGCGGTGCGGCCGATGCGGTGCAGGTAGACGTCGGGGTCGCTCGGCAGTTCGTAGTTGACCACGCAGGCGAGGTCCTTCACGTCGAGCCCGCGCGCGGCGACGTCGCTGGCGACCAGCACCGTGAGGCTGCGGTTGGCGAAGCGCACCAGCACCTCGTCGCGGTCGCGCTGCTCGAGGTCGCCGTGCAGGGCGTCCGCGGCGAAGCCGAGCCGCTGCAGCGCCGCGACCACCTCGTCCACGTCGCGCTTGGTGTTGCAGAACACCACGGCGGATTCGGGGCGGTGTTCGAGCAGCAGGCCGGCGAGGGCGGCCGGCTTCATCGACAGGTCGACCTCGTGGAAGAAGGCCTCGACGGCCGGCCGGCTCTCGCCCTCGACCGTCACCTCGACCGGCTCGCGCAGCGAGACCTTCGCCATCTCGCGGATCGCGTCCGGCCAGGTGGCCGAGAACAGCAGGCTCTGGCGGTCGCCCGGCAGGCGCCTGACGATGTCGCGGATCGCCTCCTCGAAGCCCATGTCGAGCATGCGGTCGGCCTCGTCCAGCACCAGGGTGCGCACGCCGCCGAGGTGCAGGGCGCCCTTGCGCATCAGTTCCTGCACGCGCCCCGGGGTGCCGACCACGATGTGCGGGTCGTGGGTGAGCGAGGCGAGCTGCGGGCCCAGCGGGATGCCGCCGGTGAGCAGGGTCAGCTTGACGTTGGGGATGCCGCTGGCCAGGCGCCGCACCTCCTTGGCCACCTGGTCGGCGAGCTCGCGCGTCGGGCAGAGCACCAGGGCCTGCACGCGCACGGTCGCCGGATCGAGCCGCTGCAGCAGGCCCAGCGCGAAGGCGGCGGTCTTGCCGCTGCCGGTCGGGGCCTGGGCGACGAGGTCGCGGCCGTCGAGGATGACCGGCAGCGTGCGCGCCTGGATCGGGGTGGGGGTCGTGAAGCCGGCGGCTTCGATGCCCTGTCGCAGCGGCGCCGCGAGGGGCAGGTCGGAGAAGGAGTCCATGCGCGCATGATCGCAGGTTTGGCCCTGCGCCCACCGGACGGGAGCGCGGGCGCGGTGCCGAGGCGCCGGGCCCCGTAGAATGCCCGGATGTCCCTGATCTCCCTGCTCGACGTCGACTACAGCATCGGCGGCCCCCTCCTGCTCGACGGCGTCTCCATGACCGTGGAGGCCAACGAGCGGATCGCGCTCATCGGCCGCAACGGCGCCGGCAAGTCCACCCTCATGCGGCTCATGGTCGGCGAGCTGAAGCCCGACGACGGCGAGGTGCGCGTGGCCGGCGGCGTGCGCATCGCCCGGCTGGAGCAGGAAGTCCCTGCCGGCGCCGAGGGCAGCGTGTTCGACGTGGTCGCCGGCGGGCTCGGCGAGCTGGGCGCCTGGCTGGCCGAGTTCCATCGCCTGAGCCATGCCGCGGAGTTCGATGCCGAGGCGATGTCGGCCGTGCAGGCGAAGATCGAGGGCGCACAGGGCTGGACCGCCGACCAGCGCGTCGCCGAGACGCTGGAGCGCCTCGGCCTGGACGGCGACGCGGTGTTCGGGCGGCTGTCGGGCGGCATGAAGCGCCGCGTGCTGCTGGCGCGCGCGCTGGTCTCGGCGCCCGACGTGCTGCTGCTCGACGAGCCGACCAACCACCTCGACATCGAGGCCATCGACTGGCTCGAGGGCTTCCTCAAGAGCTGGCAGGGCAGCCTGGTCTTCATCACCCACGACCGCCGCTTCCTGCGCGCGCTGGCCACGCGCATCGTCGAGATCGACCGTGGCAGCCTGACCAGCTGGCCGGGCGACTGGGCCAACTACGAGCGTCGCCGCGAGGAGCGCCTGAACGCGGAAGCGCAGGAGAACGCGCGCTTCGACAAGCTGCTGGCGCAGGAGGAGGTGTGGATCCGCCAGGGCATCAAGGCGCGCCGCACCCGCGACGAGGGACGCGTCCGCCGGCTGGAGGCGATGCGCGTGGAGCGCCGCCAGCGCCGCGAGCAGACCGGCAACGTGCGCATGGACCTCGCGCAGGCGGAGTCGTCGGGCAGGAAGGTGATCGAGGCGAAGGACGCGACCCTGGCCTACGGCGACCGCGTGCTGGTGCGCGACTTCTCCACGCGGATCATGCGCGGCGACCGCATCGGCCTGATCGGCCCCAACGGCAGCGGCAAGACCACCCTGCTCAAGGGCCTGCTGGGCGAGCTTGCGCCGGTGTCCGGCGAGATCCTGCAGGGCAGCAACCTGCAGGTCGCCTATTTCGACCAGTACCGCGCCACCCTGCGCGAGGACTGGAACGCGCTGGACAACGTGTCCGAGGGCAAGGAGTTCGTCGAGGTCGGCGGGCGCCGCAAGCACGTGCTGGGCTACCTGCAGGACTTCCTGTTCACCCCGGAGCGCGCGCGGGCGCCGATCACGAGGCTCTCGGGCGGCGAGCGCAACCGCCTGCTGCTGGCCAAGCTGTTCGCCCAGCCGGCCAACCTGCTGGTGATGGACGAGCCCACCAACGACCTCGACGTCGAGACCCTGGAGCTGCTCGAGGAACTGCTGGGCGAGTACGCCGGCACCCTGCTGCTGGTCAGCCACGACCGCGACTTCCTCGACAACGTGGTGACCTCCACCCTGGTGATGGAGGGCGGCGGCCGCGTCGGCGAGTACGTCGGCGGTTACAGCGACTGGCAGCGGCAACGCCCGCAGCCGGCTCCGGCGCCCGCGGCGGCGGAGCGGCCTGCGGCGCCCAAGGCCACGCCCGCCCCGGCGGCGCCCAGGCCGGCGGTGCGCAGGCTGAGCTACAAGGAGACGCAGGAGCTGGAGAAGCTGCCCGCGCGCATCGAGGCGATGGAGGCGCGCATGGCGACGCTCACCGCCGAGATGAACGAGCCGGCCTTCTACCAGCGCGAGGCGGCCGCGATCACCGCGCATGCCGCCGAGGTCGCGGCGCTGCAGGCCGACCTCGACGCGGCCTATGCGCGATGGGAGGCGCTGGAGAACCCGCAGTGAGCGGCCCCGTCCAGGGCGGGCTGTTCGGCGATCCGGCGCAGGATGCCGGCGGCGAGGTCCACCGGCTGTTCTTCGCCCTGTGGCCGGACGAGGACGTCCGCGCGGCCATGGCCGCGCGTGCGGCGGACCTGCGCGCCCGGCACCCCGCGCGGGCGCGCTGGGTCGGCGCGCACCGCTACCACCTCACTCTCTGTTTCCTCGGCGACCGTCCGGTGCTGGACGTGCCCGTGCTGGAACGCGCTTCGGCTGCGGCCGCGGCGCTCGCGCCGTCCGGCTTCGACCTGGTCCTGGACCGCGCGGGCAGCTTCGCCAACCGCAGCATCCCGTGGTGGCTGGGCTGCAGCGCGACGCCTCCCGGCCTGGTCGCGCTGCACGACGCCCTGGCTTCCGCCCTGGTCCGCGCCGGCGTGCGCCTGCATCCGCCGACCCGGCTTGTGCCGCACGTGACCGTCGCGCGCGATGCGGCCGAGCCGCTGGACGCCCCGGTCGCGCCGCTGGCCTGGCGCGTCGACCGCTTCGTGCTGATCCACAGCGTGCTCGGGCCGCGGTCGCAGTATCGGATCGTGGGCGAGTGGCCGCTGGCCTGAACCGCTGCGGCAAGATGGCGTCCTTCTCCAGGAGGTGCATGTGGTGACGATCGACATTCCCGGCGTGCGTGCCGGCCGCCATGCGGGCGTCCCCGCGCTCCTGGTGGAGACCGCCGAGGCCACGGCCGCGGTCAGTCCGTTCGGGGCGCACCTGCTGTCGTGGACGCCGCGCGGCTTCGCCGACGTGCTGTGGCTGTCGCCGACCAGCATGCTGCCGCCGAAGCCGATCCGCGGCGGGGTGCCGGTGTGCTGGCCGTACTTCGCACGCCAGGGCCAGCCGGACGACGCGCCCCAGCACGGCATCGCGCGCACGCGCACCTGGTCGCTGGTCGGAGGCGCCCGGGACGAGGCGGGCGCGGTGCGGCTCGACTTCGTGCTCGACGACGCCGACCCCGATCTCGAGGTGCGCATGGAGGTCGAGATCGGCCGCGCGCTGGTGCAGCGCCTGGTCACCCGCAACCGCGGCACAGCGGCGCGCACGCTGACCCAGGCCATGCATACCTACTTCGCCGTGGGCGACGCGCGCCGCGTTCACGTCGAGGGCCTGGACGGACTCGACTACCTCGACAAGTTCGACGGCTTCGCGCGGCACCGCCAGCAGGGCGACTGGAGCCTGCGCGAGGCGCGCGACCCCGGGCGCAGCGACCGCATCTACCTCGACGCGCCGGGCCGCTACGTGCTGGTCGATCCGGTCGCGCGGCGCAGGATCCTCCTGTCCACCGCGGGCAGCCGCAGCCTGGTCGCCTGGAATCCGGGCGAGGAGGCCGTGCGCGGCTTCGCCGACATCCCGCGCGAGGGCTGGCTGGAGTACGTCTGCCTCGAAGCCGCGAACGCCGCGCCGGACAGCGTCGAACTCGCCCCCGGTGCCAGTCACGCGCTGGAACAGCGCGTGGAGGTGGCGCACCTCTGACCGGGCCGCGCCTGCGGCCTGCACGCTCAGGGATGCAGCGGGAGAGCCCGGCCTGCGGCCGCCGCCTGGACGCCGGGGCCGACATCGCGTTCGCCGCGGACGCCATCTTCCACATCGGCTACTACGTCATGGGCTTCGTGATCGAGGAGCTCCTAGGCCGCGTACCGGAGGCGGCGGCCGCGCCGCCGCCGGATGGGTAGGCCGGACGGTTCCCCCACTTTCGCCACGGGTGGCGCGGGCACGGGGCGCCGCATGCTCGCGGCGATCCGGGCGCAGCGTGCGGCCGGTGCCTTCGAGGAGCAGTGCGTCATGTCCACCTCACGTCGCGATCTCTTCAGGCTCGGCGCATTTGCCGCCGCGGCCACCGTCCTGCCTGCCTTCGCCGCTGCCCCGGCGCCCGCGGTGCCGCGCGCCGCGCGGCCGCTGCGCATCCTGATCCTGGGCGGGACCGGCTTCACCGGGCCGTTCCAGGTCGCCTACGCGCTCGCGCGCGGGCACCGGGTGACGCTGTTCAACCGGGGCTCGCGCCCGTCGCCGGAGTGGCCGGGGGAGGTCGAGCAGCTGCACGGCGACCGCAATACCGGGGACCTCGCCGCACTCGAAGGGCGCGAGTGGGACGTGTGCATCGACAACCCGACCACGCTGCCGTTCTGGGTGCGCGACGCCGGCCGCGTGCTGGCGGGACGGGTGGGGCACTACCTCTTCATCTCGACCATCTCGGTCTACGCGGACGGCTCGCGGCCCGGCATCGACGAGGACGCCCCGCTGGCGCAGTACCGCGGCGCCGACGCCATGGCGGAGACCCAGGAGAGTCTGCGCGCCGACGTCGGCAACCTCTACGGCCCGCTCAAGGCGCGCAGCGAGGCCGAGGCGCGGCACCAGTTCGGCGAGCGCGTGACGATCGTGCGCCCCGGCTACATCGTCGGCCCGCGCGACGAGACCGACCGCTTCACCTACTGGCCGAAGCGGATCGCCGAGGGCGGCGAGGTACTGGTGCCGGGAGACGGCCGCGACCCGGTGCAGATGATCGACGGGCGCGATCTCGGCGAGTGGATGATCCGGCTGGCCGAAGCCGGCACCACCGGCACCTTCAACGCGGTCGGGCCGGACTACCGGCTGAGCACGGACGCCATGGTCCACGGCATCCACGCGGTCACCGGCGGACCGGTGCGCTTCACCCACGTCCCGGCGGCGTTCCTGGCGGAGCAGGGCGTGCGCTTCGGCGCCGACCTGCCGGTGTGGTTCCCGCAGGAGCACGAGTTCGGCGGCTACGGGCAGGTCTCCAACGCGCGCGCCCTGGCCGCCGGACTGAGCTTCCGCCCCTTCGCCACCACCGTCGCCGACCTGCTGGCCTGGTACCGCGGACTGCCCTCCGAGCGCCAGGCGGAGCTGCGCGCGGGCATGCCGCGCGAGCGCGAGGCGGAGCTGCTGCGGGCCTGGCACGCCCGCGCGGGCTGACGCGGCGGGCCGGACGGCGCGGGAGGGACGTTCGGCCCATGCCCGGGCGCGGCCCACGCGGTATGGTGGTGGGCTGGCGTGGCCGTCGTGCGCGCCGTTTCCGTACGTGACCCGGAGAGACCATGTTGAAGAAGACCTCGCTGTTCGCCGCGACATCGCTCGCGCTGGCCCTCGCGCTCCCGGCAGGCGCGCACGAGCGGCACGCCTGCCTGGACGAGGCCTGCGCGCTGCAGGCGCTGTTCGCCACCGACGCCACCGCCGGAGGCTCCGGAGGCGGGGACACCGTCGCCGCCACGCGCTACGGCAGCTGGGGCATCGATACCGCCGGCATGAAGCCCGAGGTGAACCCGGGCGAGGACTTCTTCGCATACGTCAGCGGCACCTGGGCCGAGACCACCGAGATCCCGGCGGACCGTTCCAGCTACGGCGCCTTCATGATGCTGCGCGACCTCTCCGAGGCGCGCGTGCGCCAGCTCATCGAGAGCTACCCGCTGGGCAATCCGGCCACCGACGGCGACGCCGCCAAGATCGCGGCGCTCTACCAGGGCTTCATGGACGAGGCGACCATCGAGGCGCTCGGCGCCCAGCCGCTGGCGCCCCACCTCGACGCGATCCGCGCAGCGGCCGACAAGGACGCCATCGCCACCCTGATGGGCCGCAGCCGCGGCGGTCTGGGCGGGACCTACTTCGGTGCCTTCGTGTCCGACGACCAGCTCGACCCGGACCGCTACGTGCTCTACCTGAGCCAGTCCGGCCTGGGCCTGAGCGACCGCGAGATGTACCTCGACGAGAAGTTCGCGCCGCAGCGCGAGCGCTACCAGGCCTACGTCGCGCAGATGCTGGAGCTGGCCGGCTGGGAGCGCCCGCAGGCGCACGCCGAGGCCATCGTCGCCATGGAGACGCGCCTCGCGCAGGCGCACTGGACCCGCGCCGAGAGCCGCGACCGCGACAAGACCTACAACCCGACCACGCTCGCCGAGCTGGAGCGCGACGCGCCGGGCTTCCCGTGGACGCGCTACTTCGAGGCGGCGGGCATCGCGCACGCCGACAAGGCCGTGGTCCGCCAGGACACGGCCTTCCCGAAGATGGCGGAGATCTTCGCCGAGACCGAGCTCGACACGCTCAAGGCGTGGATGGCCTTCCACACCACCGACAACGCGGCGCCGCTGCTGTCCAGCGCCTTCGTCGACGCGCAGTTCGAGTTCCGCCAGAAGTTCCTGAACGGCCAGCCCGAGCAGCGCGAGCGCTGGAAGCGCGGCGTGTCCTTCGCCGAGGGCGCGATGGGCGAGGCCATCGGCCGCGACTACGTCGCGCTGTACTTCCCGCCCGACGCCAAGGCCAAGATGGACGAGCTGGTCGCGAACGTGAAGACCGCGATGGGCGCGCGCCTGCAGCAGCTCGACTGGATGAGCCCGGAGACCAAGACCGAGGCCATGGCCAAGCTGCAGAACTTCGGCCTCAAGATCGGCCACCCGGACACCTGGCGCGACTACAGCGGCCTGGAGGTCGTCAACGGCGACCTGTTCGGCAACGCGCTGCGCTCCATGGCCTTCGAGTGGGACTACCGCCGCAACCGCATCGGCCAGCCGGTGGACAAGGGCGAGTGGGGCATGACGCCGCAGACCGTCAACGCCTACTACTCGCCGGTGAAGAACGAGATCGTGTTCCCGGCGGCCATC
Organism: Coralloluteibacterium thermophilum; assembly: GCF_042654365.1. NCBI lineage: Bacteria > Pseudomonadati > Pseudomonadota > Gammaproteobacteria > Lysobacterales > Lysobacteraceae > Coralloluteibacterium > Coralloluteibacterium thermophilum. Next base: position 119,490 of record NZ_JBHSGG010000033.1, on the reverse strand, counting down.
CTGCAGCCGCCGTTCTTCGATCCCGACGCCGATCCGGCCGTGAACTACGGCGCCATCGGTGGCGTGATCGGCCACGAGATCATCCACGGCTTCGACGACCAGGGCCGCAAGTCCGACGGCAAGGGCCTGCTGCGCGACTGGTGGACGGCCGAGGACGCAGCCAAGTTCGAGGCGCAGGCGGCCAAGCTCGGCGCGCAGTACGAGTCCTACGTGTTCCCGCAGCTGCCCGGCATGCACATCAACGGCCGGGTCTCGATGGGCGAGAACATCGGCGACCTCGGCGGCCTGACCATCGCGCTGGAGGCCTACCGCCGCTCGCTGGGCGGCGAGGAGGCGCCGGTGATCGACGGCTTCACCGGCGAGCAGCGCTTCTTCATGGGCTGGGCGCAGGTGTGGCGGATCCTGTGGCGCGACGATGCACTGCGCCAGCAGCTCGTCAACGGTCCGCACTCGCCGGGCCAGATCCGCGCGTTCGCGCCGCTGCGCAACATCGATGCGTGGTACGAGGCGTTCAACGTGACCGCCGACGACCCGTTGTGGATCGCGCCGGAAGACCGCGTCCGCATCTGGTGACGCAGACCGACAGGGGCCGCGCGAGCGGCCCCTGTCGCATCCGGGCGTCGCACGCCCGCCGGCGCCGCGGCGCACCGGCCCTCGGCGGACCGGCTATTGCGGCCGCGCGCGTTCCGCCACGTCGGCGAGCGTGCGCGGGGTGACGTCCCAGCGCTCCGGCGCCTCGTAGTCGAAGTCGACGGTGACCTTCCCGGTGGCGCGGCGCAGCTTGACCACGCAGGCGTTCCAGTCGTCCTTGCCGGGCACGCGGGTGGCCGCGCGCAGCGCGTCCAGCCGGGTGCCGAGCGCGCCCGCGCCCGGCGTGGCGGGTTCGGCGGCGGCGCCGTCGCGGTAGCGGAAGCCGGCCAGGCGGCGGGCGCCGTCGGCGTAGCTCGCGACCAGCGCGTAGCCGTCCCACGGGCGGTCCGCGACGGCGGGATCGGTCGCGATGAGGCGGCCGATCTCCATGATGAGGGCGTTCTTGTCCATGGCGCGGAGGGTATCAGTTCGCTTCGGCGATCATGCCCGGCATGTCGCCGCGCGCGATGCGGTCGTACACCTGGCCCGCGGCGTTGTCGAACACGGTCACCTGCGGCTGGTAGACGACGGCGCCGCTCTCCGGTTCGGTCACGGTGTACTCGACCACGACCTGGTCGGGGCGCTCCGCGCCGGGCGGGTCCAGCGCCACGCGCAGGTCGATGTTCATCCCGGCATCCAGCCAGTCGGCCCACTCGTTCTCCAGGCGCGCGTAGGCGCCGGTGTTGAAGTTGCCGTTCTGCGGGAACATGTTGACCGGCCCGTGGCCGTGCACGAAGCGGTAGGCCAGGATGTGGCCGGTGTGCTCGCTGCTGTCGAGACCGTGCTCCACGCGGAAGTCCGCCTGCGCGGTGTTCTCGACGGTGTCGCCGGCGCGGTGGCTGCCGCTGCCCGGCAGCCAGGTCAGCGTGGCCTCGGCCTGCAGCGGACGGCCGTCTTCGTCGAACGTCCACACCACGTCGTTGACCTCGCCGCTGCCCACCTCGGTGACCAGGGCGTGGATGCTGTCGGCCGACACGGTCTCGCTCAGGCCCACGCTGCCGTCGGGCTGGGTGCCCGTGAGCAGGAGGTGGTTGAGGGCGGCGCGCTGGTCGGGAGCCGTGGGGTCGCGCTGCACCAGCGTGTGGATGGAGAAGTCCTGCCGGTCCAGCACGGCGGAACCGGGGCCGTGCTCGAACGGGGCGTCGAAGACGCTCGCCGGGCCGGACATCACCCGCAGCTCGCTGACGGGCCGGGACTGGGTCACCGTGCTCTTGTTGATGACCAGCCGCGTGTCCTCCAGGCTGCCGACGTCGTTGATCTCGGCCAGCGTGCGGAAGGTCTCCTCGAAGGGCGTGCCGGCGAAGTCGCCCCCGCGCAGTTCCACCGTGGTGCCGGGCGGCCAGGTGTCGGGGTCCATCGGGTTGAGCGCCTGCATGGCCGCGGGCGTCGCCGCGTTCCGCGGGAGGTTGGCGTGGTAGTCGACGAGGATGGGGCCCGCCTGGTGCCCCGGCGTCGTCACCGTCACCTCGGTGCTGGCGCTGTAGGTCGTGCGCTGGCGGAAGCTGGACTCGTCCGCGACGCGGGTGGTGGCGGGGTCGTGCTCGAAGCGGACGTCGCGGCCTTCCCCGGCGGTGAGGACGGGGTCGAAGCCCGTCTCGCGGGAGGACAGGGAGCCCAGCCGCTGCAGGGCGCCGTTGAGCCAATCGCCGATCGGGAGGGTGGGGCGGGAAACGTCGAGGGTCATGTCGGGGGCAGGATGGCGACGCGGGCATCGTCGCGCGCAGCCTAGCCGGGCCGCGCCCGCGGCCATATCCGGGCTGACCCGAGGTATCCGGTCCGGGCCGGGGCGGCGCGCTCCGGCGCGACCGCCCCGCGGCGTCAGGAGGCCCAGGCGATCTGCGGGACCTCCAGAGGCACCTGCTGCCCGGGCAGGGCGCCGATCACGCGGGCGGTGTAGTGCGCGGCCGGGCGCCGCGCCGGCACCTCGCCGACGAAGCGCAGGTGGCGGCCTTCGCGCTGGCCGGTCTGCCGCGCCAGCGGAACCGCTTCGGCGGGCGCGTCGCCGACCGCGTCGGCGTAGAGCTCGATCCGCAGCAGGGCGGGGTCGACCGCGCCGGTATGCACCGAGACCGCGAAGCGGTGGCGGCCGTCGACGGTCTCGGCGCGCCAGTCGAGGATGCGCACGTCGTGCCAGTGCGCGGCCAGCGCCTCGCGCCGGCGCAGGCGTTCGGTGAGCTCGAGGATGTCCGCCCCGGCGCGCTCCCGGTACTGGCGCGCGGCCGGGAGGTAGTAGCGCTCCACGTACTCGCGCACCGTGCGGTCGGCGGAGAAGCGGGCCGTGAGCTGGGCCATGCTCGCTCGGATGCGCGCCAGCCAGGCCCGGGGCAGCCCGTCGTCGTCGCGCTCGTAGAACTCCGGCACCACCTCGTTCTCCAGCAGGTCGTAGAGCTGCATGGCGTCGGCACGGTCCCAGCGCGCGTCGTGTTCCTCGCCGTCGCCGATGCCCCAGCCGAGCTCGGGCGTATGCGCTTCCGCCCACCAGCCGTCGAGCTGCGACAGGTTGAGGCCGCCGTTGGCGAGGACCTTCATGCCGCTGGTGCCGCTGGCCTCCCAGGGGCGCCGCGGCGTGTTCACCCACACGTCCACGCCCTGCACCAGGTGGCGCGCGACGCGCATGTCGTAGTCGGCCAGGAAGGCGATGCGCCCACGGGCCTCGGGCAGCCGCGAGAACTCCGCCCACTCGCGGACCATGGCCTGGCCCTTGGTGTCCGCCGGGTGCGCCTTGCCCGCGATCAGCAACTGCACCGGGCGCTGGGGATCGTTGAGGATGCGCAGCAGCCGGTCGGGGTCGGCCAGCAGCAGGTTGGGGCGCTTGTAGGTGGCGAAGCGCCGCGCGAAGCCCAGGGTGAGCGCGGCCGGGTCGAACAGGCTGCGCGCGATCTCCATCTGCTCGACGCTGGCGCCGCGGATGGCGATGCTGCGCGCCACGTGCTCGCGGGTGAATTCCACAAGGCAGCGGCGTGTGGCCTGGCGCAGCGCCCACAGCGCGGCGTCGTCCACGGCCGCGAGGTCGTCGTGTCCCGCGCTGGAGTCGCCGCTCCAGGCCCCGGCGCCCGCGGCCTTCTCCCACAGCGGGCGGGCCTCGCGCGCGATCCAGGTGGGGACGTGGATGCCGTTGGTGACGTGGCCGATGGGCACCTCGCGTTCCGGCCAGCGCGGGAACAGCTCGGTGAAGATGCGCCGGCTCGTCTCGCCGTGCAGGGCGCTGACGGCATTGACGCCCCCGCTGCAGCGGGTGGCCAGGAAGGCCATGTTGAGCGGCTCGTCCGGGTCGTCGGCGTGCCTTCGGCCGAGCGCGAGCAGGGCCTGCATGGGCAGGTGCAGCTCCTGTTCCGCGTACCGGCGCAGGTACTTGGCGGCGAGCTCGGGCGGGAAGCGGTCGAAGCCGGCCTCCACCGGGGTGTGGGTGGTGAACACGTTGCCCGCGCGGGTGACCGCCATCGCCACCTCGAAGGGCACCGCGTGGGCGTGCATGTAGTGGCGCGCGCGCTCCAGCACGGCGAAGGCGGCGTGGCCCTCGTTGAGGTGGAGCACGTCCGGTTCGATGCCGATCTCGCGCAGCAGGCGCCAGCCGCCGATGCCCAGCACGATCTCCTGGCGCAGGCGCATCTCGCTGCCGCCGCCGTAGAGTTCGCTGGTGATGAGCCGGATCTGCGGCGGATTGGCCGGGTCGTTGGTGTCGAGGAGCAGCAGCCGGTTGCGGCCGATGCGCGCCTCCCAGGCGCGGATCCAGAGGGTGATGCCCGGCAGCACGATGCGCAGGCGGACCAGGCTGCCGTCGGCGCGGTACAGCGGCCGCACCGGCATGTGGTGGGTGTCGTTGACCGGGTACAGCGCCTGCTGCTCGCCGGCGGCGTTGATCTCCTGGCGGAAGTAGCCGTGCTGCCAGAGCAGCCCCACGGCCGTCACGGGCACGCCGAGGTCATCGGCCGCGCGCAACTGGTCGCCGGCGACGTTGCCCAGGCCGCCGGAGTAGATCGGCAGCGTCTCGCTGAGCATGTACTCCATGCAGAAGTAGGCGATGTGCCGCAGCGGCCCGCCGTGCAGCGTCTCGCCGAACCAGGTGGGCGCGGCGGAGCGCGCGCGGCGCTCGGCGTCCAGCGCCTCCAGCCGGCGGCGGAACGGCGCGGTCGCCAGCGTGGCCTCCAGGCGCTGCCGGCTGGCCGCGTGGAGCACGAGGCAGGGATTGCCGGTGAGCGTCCACAGCTCCTCGTCGATGGCGCGCCAGATGGCATCGTTGTCCGCGTCCCAGCGGATCGACAGGTCCATGGCGAGGTCGCGCAGCGCGCCGAGCGCGCTGGTGTCGGGGGTGGCGGAGTCGTCGAAGACCGGCATGCGCGTGTGTCCTTCCCGTCGTCGGCAGGACCGACGACGTTACGGATGCGCGCCGTGCCTGTCGACGCAGGCCGCGTGAGCGCCGCCTGCCCGTTCAGCGGCGTGAACGCAGCGCCGGAAACGACGACGCCGCCCGGAGGCGGCGTCGTGCGTTGCCGGTGGCGTCGCGGGTCAGTCGAGACCGCGGCGCTTCAGCAGCGGAGCGATCTCCGCGTCGCGGCCGCGGAAGTCGCGGAACAGCTCCATCGCGTCCTTGCTGCCGCCGCGCGACAGCAGGGTGGCGCGGAAGTGGTCGCCGTTCTCGCGGGTCAGGCCGCCGTTCTCCTTGAACCACTCCACGGCGTCGGCGTCGAGCACCTCCGACCAGATGTAGGAGTAGTAGCCGGCTGAGTAGCCGCCGCCCCAGGTGTGCGAGAAGTAGGGCGTGCGGTAGCGCGGCGGCACCGGCGCGAAGTCGATGCCGGCGGCGCGCAGCGCGTCGGCCTCGAAGCCGAGCACGCCGTCGGCGTCGGGCAGCTCCGCCGCGGTCTTCTGGTGCCAGGCCTGGTCGAGCATCGCCGAGGCGAGGTACTCGGTGGTGGCGTAGCCCTGGTTGAACTGCTCGGAGGCGATCACCTTGTCCAGCAGCTCCTGCGGGATCGGCTCGCCGGTCTCGTGGTGCTTGGCGTAGTTGGCCAGCACCTCGGGCCAGGTCGCCCACATCTCGTTGACCTGCGACGGGTACTCGACGAAGTCGCGCGGCACCGCGGTGCCGGCGAAGCGCGGGTAGGTCACGTCGGAGAACATGCCGTGCAGTGCATGGCCGAACTCGTGGAACATCGTGGTGACCTCGTCGAAGGTCATCAGCGTCGGCTGGCCGGCCGGCGGCTTCGGGATGTTCTGGTTGTTGGAGATCACCGGGCGGGTGCCGCGCAGGTGCGACTGCCCGACCCACGCGTTCATCCAGGCACCGCCGCGCTTGGACGGACGCGCGTAGAAGTCGCCGGTGAACAGCGCCATGGACTCGCCGTTGGCGTCGAACACCTCGTAGACCAGCACGTCCGGGTTGTAGACCGGCAGGTCGGTGCGGCGCTTGAAGGTCAGGCCGTAGAGCTTCTCGGCGGCGAAGAACACGCCGTTCTCGAGCACGTTGGTGAGCTCGAAGTACGGGCGCAGCTGCGCGTCGTCGATGGCGTAGCGCTCGGCGCGGACCTTCTCGGCGTAGTAGGCCCAGTCCCAGGGCTGCAGCTCGAAGTCGCCGCCCTCGGCCGCGATCATCTTCTGCAGGTCGGCGGCCTCGGCGCGGGCGTTGCGCACGGCGGCCGGCGCCAGCTCGTTCATGCGGGTGTTGACCGCATCGACGGTGCCGGCGGTGGCCTCCTCGAGCTGGTAGGCCGCGTGGTTCGGGTAGCCGAGGAGGGCGGCGCGCTCGGCGCGGAGCTTGGCGATGCGCGAGATGGTCTCGCGGTTGTCGTAGTCGCCGCCGCGGCTGTTGCGGTTGATCGACGCCTCGAAGATGCGCTGGCGCAGCGCGCGGTTCTCGAGCGAGGCGAGCGGCGGCTGGCCGGTGGTGTTCTGCAGGGTGATGAGGTACTTGCCTTCCTCGCCGCGCGCGGTGGCGGCGTCGGCGGCCGCGCCGATGGCGGCCTCGGACAGGCCGGCGAGCTCCTCGCGGGTGTCGACCAGGACGCCCGAGGCGTTCACCTCGTGCAGCACGTTCTGGGTGAAGCGGGTCTGCAGCGCGGCGAGTTCGCCGTTGATGCCGCGCAGGGTCTCCTTGTCGGCCTCGGAGAGCTTGGCGCCGGCGCGGACGAAGTCGGTGTAGTAGCGCTCCAGCAGGCGCCTGGACTCGGCGTCGAGGCCGAGGCTGTCGCGCTGCTCGTGGAGCGTCTCGATGCGCGCGAACAGCGCCGGGTCGAGCAGGATGCTGTCGCGGTGGGCCGCGAGCTTGGGCGCGATCTCGGTCTGCAGCGCGCGCAGGGTGTCGTTGGTGTCGGTGCCGTTCAGGGCGAAGAACACGGTCGAGACGCGACCCAGGATCTCGCCGGCGCGCTCCAGCGCGACGATGGTGTTCTCGAAGGTCGGCGGCTCGCTGTTGCCGGCGATCGCCTGGACCTCGGCGAGGTTGTCGGCCATGCCGCGCTCGAAGGCCGGCGCGAAGTGCTCGTCGCGGATCCGGTCGAACTGCGGGTACTGGTACTGCAGCGGGCTCGGCGCGAAGAACGGGTTCTCGGCGCGCGCCGCCTCCTGGTCGCCGCTGCCCGCGGTCGCGCCCGGGGCGGATGCCGTCGTGGTACCGCCCTCCTGCGCCTCGGTGCTGCAGCCGGCGAGCGGAATGGAAAGGGCCGAGGCCACGGCCAGGGCGAGAGCGAGACGGTTGGTCATCGTGAAGCGGTTCCTTGATGGACGGTTCAACGCCCGAGGGTAACGCGGATCGGCAGGAGGGCACGCATGACGAAAGGCATGGTGGGTGGGATGGAGCGGGAATGGGGAAGGGTGAGGCGGGAATCGGGAATCGGGGTCTCGGGATGGCTGGAGAGGGAGCCACTGGTCGGGGCAGGGGAACGGCAGGGTCACCGGTCGGCGGCGAGACGCACGCCGTGGGGAAAGCGCGCCCGCCCCCAACCCTCCCCAGCTGCGGTGGGATGGAGCGGGAATGGGGAAGGGTGAGGCGGGAATCGGGAATTGGGGTCTCGGGATGGCTGGAGAGGGAGCCACTGGTCGGGGCAGGGGAACGGCAGGGCCACGGTCGGCGGCGAGACGCACGCCGTGGGGAAAGCGCGCCCGCCCCCAACCCTCCCCAGCTGCGGTGGGATGGGGCGGGAATGGGGAAGGGTGAGGCGGGAACCGGGAATCGGGGTCTCGGGATGGCTGGAGAGGGGGCCGCTGGTCGGGGCAGGGGAACGGCAGGGGCACCGGTCGGCGGCGAGACGCACGCCGTGGGGAAGCGCGCGCGCCCCCAACCCTCCCCAGTTGCGCGGGAGAGGGAGTCCGTCGGCACGCTCAGGGCGGAAGCAGCCTCCTCTTCCCGTTCCACCTCAATCGAAGAACACCCCCAAGCCCGCTCCACTCTCCAGTTCCCGATTCCCGACTCCCCATTCCCGCTTCACCCATCTCACCCACTCACCCCCTCCAGCCTCTCCACCTCCTCCGCCGCCAGCACGAGGTCCGGAGCCTTCAGGAGTTCCTGGAGCTGCTCGATGCTGGTGGCGCTGACGATGGGGGCGGTGATGCCGGGGCGGGCGAGGAGCCAGGCGAGGGCGACCTGGGCGGGGGTGGCGGCGTGGGCGGCGGCGATGGCGTCGAGCGCATCCAGGATGCGCAGCCCGCGCGGGTTCAGGTGCTTCTCGACCATGCCGCCGCGGGCGCGGCCTGCGAGGTCGGCCTGGCTGCGGTACTTGCCGGACAGGAAGCCCGCGGCCAGGGCGAAGTAGGGGATGACGCCGAGGCCGTGCTCCCGGGCGACGCCCTCGAGTTCCGCCTCGTAGTCGCGGCGCTCGACGAGGTTGTAGCCGGGCTGCAGCGCCTCGTAGCGCGGCAGGCCCAGGCGGGCGCTGGTCTCCAGCGCCTCGCGCAGGCGCGGGGCGCTGTAGTTCGACGCCCCGATCGCGCGCACCTTGCCCTCGCGGATCAGCTCGGCGAAGGCGTCGAGGGTTTCCTCCAGTGGCGTGTCCGCGTCGTCCTCGTGCGCCTGGTACAGGTCGATGCGGTCGGTGCGCAGCCGGCGCAGCGAGGCCTCGACGGCCTGGCGCATGTAGGTGCGCGACAGGCCGCGCCGGCCTTCGCCCATCGGCTTGCCGAGCTTGGTCGCGAGCACCACCGCGTCGCGGCGGCCGCTGCGCGCGAACCACTCGCCGAGCACGGTCTCGGACTCGCCGCCGCTGTTGCCCGGCGCCCAGTGCGAGTAGACGTCGGCGGTATCGACGAGGTTGTAGCCGGCGTCGACGAAGGCGTCGAGCAGGCGGAAGGAGGTTGCGGCGTCGGCGGTCCAGCCGAACACGTTGCCGCCGAAGGCGAGCGGCGCGACCGAGAGGCCGGAGCGGCCGAGGGGGCGGAATGCGGGCATGGGATCGTCTCCGTCGGTGGTGGTGGATGTGGGAGCGGCTTCAGCCGCGAGCGGTGAGGCGGGACGTGCGGCGGTCGGGGTCAGTCGCGGCTGAAGCCGCTCCCACGCGCATCCGTTCCCGAGCGCGCGACGTGCCGTCAGTCGCGGACGACGAGCAGCCGCGTCTCGCTCATGTCCTCGATGGCGTAGCGGACGCCCTCGCGGCCGAGGCCGGAGTCCTTCACGCCGCCGTAGGGCATGTTGTCCACGCGGAAGCTCGGCACGTCGTTGATCACCACGCCGCCGACCTCCAGTTCGTCCCAGGCGCGCATGCTGCGGCCGAGGTCGTTGGTGAAGACGCCGGCCTGGAGGCCGAAGTCGGAGGCGTTCACCCGCGCCAGCGCGTCGTCGAAGTCGTCGAAGCGCTCCAGCACCACCACCGGCCCGAAGGCCTCCTGGCGGGCGAGCTCGGCGTCGCCGGGAACGTCCTCCAGCACCGCGGGCGTCAGCATGTTGCGGCGGCGCTCGCCGCCGGCGAGGAGGCGGGCGCCGCCCTGCACCGCGGCGCGGATCCAGCCTTCCAGGCGCTCGGCGGCGGCCTCGTCGATCATCGGGCCGATGAAGGTCTCCTCGTTCCGCGGATCGCCGGCGACGAGACCGGCGACCCGTTCGACCAGGCGGTCGCGGAGCGTCCCGTACAGCGAGGCGTGGGCGAGGATGCGCTGCACGCTGATGCAGCTCTGCCCCGACTGGTAGAAGGCGCCGAAGACCAGCCGCTCGACCACCGCGTCGAGGCGCCCGGCCTGGTCGCCGTCCACGATGCAGGCCGCGTTGCCGCCGAGCTCGAGGGTGACCTTCTTCTTCCCGGCGCGGGCCTTGAAGTCCCAGCCGACCAGGCCCCCGGTGAAGGAGAGCAGCCTGATGCGCTCGTCCTCGATCAGCGGCGCGGCATCCTCGTTCGACAGCGGCAGGATCGAGAACGCGCCTTCGGGCAGGTCGGTTTCCGCCAGGATCTCGCCGACGATCAGCGCGCCCAGCGGCGTCTTGGCCGCCGGCTTGAGCACGAAGGGACAGCCCGCGGCGATGGCCGGCGCCACCTTGTGCGCGACGAGGTTGAGCGGGAAGTTGAACGGGGTGATGAAGCTGCACGGCCCCAGCGGCACGCGCTTCCAGAAGCCGCGGTAGCCGCGGGTCCGGGCCGAGATCTCCAGGTTGATGGTCTCGCCGCCGATGCGCACGGCTTCCTCGGACGCCACGCGGAAGGTCTCGATCAGGCGGGCGACCTCGCCGCGGGCGTCGCGGATCGGCTTGCCGGCCTCGACGCACAGCGCCAGCGCGAGCTCCTCGGCGCGCTGGCGGAAGCGGGCGACGCAGTGGTCGAGCACCGCCTGCCGCTGGTAGGGCCGGAACGCGCGCATCGGCCCCGCCGCCCGCGCGGCGGCGGCGATGGCGGCCTCGACCGCAGCGGCGTCGCCCATGGCGCAGCGGGCCGCGACCTCGCCGCTGTACTTGTCGAGCACGTCCAGCGCCGCGTTGGCGGCCACGGGCCGGTTGGCGAGGTAGTAGGGATAGGTGTCGGCGAGCATGCGATCTCTCCAGGTAGCGCGACCCGCGAGTGTGTACCCGCGGAGGATTCACGCAGCGTGTGAGCGTGGTCAGCGCTCCGGCACGCGATCCACGGTGACCGGCACCGTGCCGTCGGCGAAGCGCAGGTCGAGGCCCTGGCCGGCGCGCACCTCGGCCGCGCGCCCGACCACCGCGCCGGTGCCGGCTTCGCTGACGATGGCGTAGCCGCGGCCGAGCACCGCCAGCGGGCTCATCGCCTCCAGCGCACGCGCGAGACCGGCCAGGCGCAGGCCGCGGCGTTCGAGCTGCCGCTGCATGGCGCCGTGGAGGCGGGCATCGAGCTGGGCGAGGCGCTGCCCCCGGCGGGCAAGGGGCGCGTCGCGCAGTGCGTGGAGCCGGCGCGCCAGCGCGTCCAGGCGCTCGCGGCCCCGGGCCAGGCGCGCATGCGGCCGCTGCGCGCGCAGGCGCAGCCAGGCGTGGTCGGCCTGCTGGGCGAGGGCGACCAGGCGGCGCCGCAGGGCGGCGCGCATCCGCTGTGCGCCGCGGTCCAGGCCGGCGCGCAGCGCCTGGCGGTCGGGCACCAGCAGCTCGGCCGCGGCCGAGGGCGTGGCCGCGCGGAGGTCGGCGGCGAAGTCGGCGAGGCTGACGTCGATCTCGTGGCCCACCGCGCAGACCGTCGGCATCGGCGCGGCCGCCAGGGTGCGCACCACGCGCTCGTCGTTGAAGGCCATCAGGTCCTCCAGCGAGCCGCCGCCGCGGGTCAGCAGCAGGGCGTCGTAGCGGCCGCTGGCGTAGGCGCGCTCCAGCATGGCCACGATGTCCGCCGGGGCGGTGGCGCCCTGCACGAGCACCGGGAGCACCTCGACCTCCAGCAGGGGACAGCGCCGGGCGAGCACGCTCATCACGTCGCGCACCGCCGCGCCGGTGGGCGAGGTGACCACCGCCAGTCGGCGGATCCACGATGGCACCGGCCGTTTGCGGCCGGTATCGAAGAGGCCTTCCGCGGCGAGCCGCGCCTTCAGTTCCTCGTAGGCGCGGCGCAGGGCGCCTTCCCCGGCCTCCTCGACCGAGTCGAGGATCAACTGGTAGTCGCCGCGCGCCTCGTAGAGGGTCAGGCGGCCGCGCACGACCACCTGCATGCCGTTCGCGGGCGCGAAGCGCAGCCACTGGCTCTTGGGACGGAACAGCGCACAGCGCACCTGGGCGCGCGCGTCCTTGAGCGAGAAGTAGACGTGACCCGAGGCCGGGCGCGAGAAGTTGCAGATCTCGCCCTCGACGGTGACGGCGGGAAAGCTGCCTTCGAGGATGTCGCGCGCGAGCGCGTTGAGCTGGGCGGGGGTCAGCAGGTCTGGCGGATGGGGGGGCAAGGCGGGGCGTGCGGACGGCGGGCCAGTGTCGCAGGTCGCCGCCGCCGCGTCAGCGCCAGTCGACGACCAGTTCGCCCTCGCGCGCCATGCGCTGGAGGTGTTCGGCCACCACCTCGCGCAGGCGTGCGTCCGCGTCGGCGTCCGGCGTGTCGAGCACCGCGTGCAGTTCGGTCTCGGTCGCGTCCAGGGTCAGCGTGGCCCCCGGGCCGAAGACGACCCGGCCGTGGCCGGGCTCATGCGCGACCTCCAGCTTGTGGGCCCAGTGGGTGCAGAGGCGCTTGATCAGGCGGGCGCCCTCGACGGTGGCGATGCGGGCAGTGGCGTGCGGCATGGTGTGCTCCTCGGGGATCCGCGGGAGGCATGGGGCACGGCGGTGGCCGGCACAAGATGCCGGGAGGCGGAACGCAGCGTCCGGCGTGGGCTGAATCGCCGTGCCTGCGGCGCGGTCGCGCCTGCCGCACTGGGCTAAAATCGCGGGGTTTCCTCCAGCCAGCCCGCCACGATGACCGCCACCGCAGCACCGCAACCGCGCCGCACGACCCGTGCCGTGCGCATCGGCCACGTCACCGTGGGCGGCGACGCGCCGGTCGTGGTGCAGTCGATGACCAACACCGACACCGCGGACGTCGCGTCCACGGTGAAGCAGGTGGCCGAGCTGGCCCGCGCCGGCTCCGAGCTGGTGCGCATCACCGTCAACACGCACGAGGCCGCGGCCGCGGTGCCGCGCATCCGAGAGAAGCTCGACCTCATGGGCGTGGACGTGCCGCTGATCGGCGACTTCCACTACAACGGCCACCAGCTCCTGGCGAAGGAGCCGGCGGCGGCGCGCGCGCTGGCCAAGTACCGCATCAACCCCGGCAACGTCGGCTTCGGCAAGAAGCGCGACACCCAGTTCGCCGAGCTGATCGGCTTCGCCATCGAGTACGACAGGCCGGTGCGCATCGGCGTGAACTGGGGCTCGCTCGACCAGTCGCTGGCCGCGGCCCTGATGGACGAGAACGCCCGTCGCGCCGAGCCCTGGGAGGCGCAGCGCGTGCTGCGGGAGGCGATGATCCGCTCCGCCCTCGATTCCGCCGCCCGCGCGGTCGAGCTGGGCCTCGGCGCGGACCGCATCGTGCTCAGCGCCAAGGTCAGCGGTGTGCAGGAGCTCATCGCCGTCTACCGCGACATGGCTTCGCGCGGCGACTACGCGCTGCACCTGGGGCTGACCGAGGCCGGCATGGGCTCCAAGGGCATCGTCGCCTCGTCCGCGGCGCTGGCGGTGCTGCTGCAGGAAGGCATCGGCGACACCATCCGCATCTCCCTGACCCCGGAGCCGGGGCAGTCGCGCACGGCCGAGGTCGTGGTGGCCCAGGAGCTGCTGCAGACCATGGGCCTGCGCGCGTTCACGCCGATGGTGACGGCCTGCCCGGGCTGCGGCCGGACCACCAGCACCTTCTTCCAGGAACTCGCGCAGACCGTGCAGGACCACGTGCGCGCGAAGATGCCCGAGTGGAAGATCACCAACCCCGGCGCGGAGAACCTGACCCTCGCGGTCATGGGCTGCGTGGTCAACGGGCCGGGCGAGTCGCGCCACGCGAACATCGGCATCTCGCTGCCCGGGACCGGCGAGGCGCCGGCGGCGCCGGTGTTCATCGACGGCGAGAAGGCCGTCACCCTGCGCGGCGAGCGCATCGCGCAGGAGTTCGTCGCCCTGATCGACGACTACGTCGCGACCCGCTACGGCGTCGCCCGCTGAGGACGGCGCGCCTCGCCGGCGGCGGGACGCCGCTGCGCTAGACTCCGGCCTCCACGGCCTTGGGGGAGGCGGCGCATGCGGGGCTTGACGGGCGGACGGCGGCAGCCGTCACGGGGGATGCGATGAACGGCGACGTCACCGCGCCGACCGTGCGCGAACTGTTCGATGCGGTCTGCGACCTGCCGCCGACCAGCTGGCGCCCGCGCCTGGCCGCCCTGTGCGGCGATGCGGAGACGGTCGAGAACGTGCTCGCCCTGCTCGACGCGCAGACCGTCGCCCTCGAACGTGCCGTCGCGCCGCTGGGCCAGCTCATCGCCTCGCTGCCGGCCGCCGAGCTGCGCGTCGGCGACCGCCTCGGCGTGTGGCGCCTGAGCGAGCAGCTCGGCACGGGCGGCATGGGCACGGTGTTCGTCGCCGAGCGCGACGACCACCTGTACCGGCAGCGGGTGGCGATCAAGCTGTTGCGGGGCGTCCCCGGGCCGGAGGCGCGCGAGCGCCTGGCGGCCGAGCGCCAGATCCTCGCCGACCTCCAGCACCCGAACATCGCGCGCCTGTTCGACGGCGGCACCACGCCGGCGGGGCATCCCTACCTGGTCATGGAGTACGTGCAGGGGCTGCCGCTCGACCGCTGGTGCGCCCGCAACGCGCCCGACCTGCGCGAGCGCCTGCGGCTGTTCGTGCGCATCTGCCAGGCGGTGCAGGCCGCGCATGCGCGCCTGGTGGTCCACTGCGACCTCAAGCCGAGCAACATCCTGGTCCGCGAGGACGGCGAGCCGGTCCTGCTCGACTTCGGCATCGCCCGCCTCCAGGGCGACGCCGATCCCGCCAGCGGCTACGGCACCCCGGGCTACGCGAGTCCCGAGCAACTGGCGGGCGCGCGCCCCGGGCTGGCCAGCGACGTCTTCAGCCTCGGCATCCTCCTGATCGAGCTGGCGGTCGGGCTGCCGTTGCAGCGCAGCCTCGCCAGCCGCACGACGCCGCCCCCGGCGCCCAGCGCGCACGCCGCCGACCCGGCGCGCGCCCGCGTCCTGCGCGGCGACATCGACGCCATCTGCCGTCGCGCCTGCGCACTGGACCCGGCCGCCCGCTACGCGACCGTCGACGCCCTGCGCGACGACGTCCAGCGCCACCTCGACCTGCGCCCGGTCGCGGCCCGCGGGGGCGGGGCGCTGTACCGCTGGGGGCTGCACGCGCGGCGCAATCGCTGGCAGATCGTCGCCGCGGGCGTGACCGGCACCGCGGTCGTCGTCGGCCTGCTGGTCTCGCTGCATGCGCTGGGCGAGTCGCGCCGCCACCAGGCGGCGCTCGAGCTGCGCCAGGCCGAGCTGGAGCGGGTGACCGCCTTCCAGCGCGCCATGCTCGAAGACATCGACCTCGAGGGAATGGGCGCCGACCTGCTGGCCGAGGTGCGCGCCCAACTGCCGGTCCAGGGTACCGAGGCGGGGCAGGGCGATCCGCTGGCGCGGCTGGAGCCGGTCGACATCGCCCGCCGGCTGATCGACAGGCAGATCCTCGCCCGTGCCGACGGCGCGATCGCCGGCGGTTTCGGCGACAGTCCGCAGCTCGCCGCCGACCTGGAGGAAGCGCTGGCCCAGGTGCAGCTCGCGCTGGGGCTGTATCCCGAGGCGGCCACCCGCTATGCGCGCATCGCCCGGCAGCGCGAGACGCTCGGTGCCGGGGACGAGGCCATCCTCAGGGCGCGAACCGGCGAAGCGACGGCATGGAACCAGAGCGGCGGGCCGAACCCGGGTGTCGCGCGCGAGGTGCTGGAGGCGGCGCTGGCCGCATCGGCGCTGCCCCGGACGCACAGGCAGCACATCCTCGCGCGCCTCCAGCTCGCGACCGCGCTGCTGCACACGGGGGAGCCGGTGCAGGCCGTGGAGATGGCCGAGGGGGCGCGACGGGATGCCGAGGCCCACCTCGACGGCGACGACGAGACCGTGCTGGCGGCCCTGAGCACGCACGGCGCGATGCTGATGCGCACCGGCGACCTGCTCGCGGCGCGCGGCATCATCGGCGACCTGCTCGAGCGCCACACGCGGCGCGACGGTCCCGAAGATCCGCGCACGCTCGACGCCTTGAGCTCCCTCGCACTCCTCCACGCGATGGGCAAGGACTTCGACCAGGCGCTTGCGCTGCAGACCAGGCTGGTGGAGGTCCAGCGGCGCCGCCTCGGTGCGGAGCATCCGTTGTCGCTGGTGGCACAGGGCAACCTGGCCAACTTCCTGCTCGAGCTGGACCGCAACGAGGAAGCGCACGGCGCGCTGCTCGAGGTCCACGAGGCGCGTGTACGGGTGCTGGGTGCGGAGGCTCCGCTCACGCTCCGCGCCAAGCTCAACCTCGCCACGTACTACGCGCGCAACGAGGACGTCGCGCGCGCACTGCAGCTCGAGGCGGAGGTGCTCGAGAGTCGTCGCCGGATCCTCGGTCCCGAGCACCCGGACACGTTGTCCGTCCTGATCAACCATGCGGCGACGACCTATCGCGCGGCACGTCTGGGCGACGCCCAGCGCCTGTTCGACGAGGCGCTCCCGGTCGCCCGCCGGGTGCTCGGCGACGGGCATCCGCAGTACCAGATGGGGCTCTTCGTCCAGGGCCTCGTGGCGCTGGACAGGAACGACTCCGCATTGGCGATCGGCAGCTATCGCGAACTGCTCGGCCTGCGCCTGCGCGACCAGGGGCCTTCCGCAGTCTTCACCCTGGAATCGGTACGTGCGCTCCGCGACGCGCTGCGCACGGCGGGCCGCGACGACGAGGCGGGGCAGCTGGAAGCGCGCTACGTCGCGCCTTTCCTCGAGCTTCCGGAGGCCGGACTGAGCGAGGCGCAGAAGAACATGCGCGCCCTGCTGCTGGAGGACAGGGCGACGGCGGAGGCGCCGGCGAGCGCCGCCCGCGGCTGACCTGCATCCCGCCGTCACGCCGCCGCGGCTGCCATGTGCGGACATGCCGACCGGAGCGACGATGCGTCCCGACTTCCCGAACTGGCTCGTCCGTCGCGTGGGTCTCCGCGTCGGCGTGCTGTTCCTGGCGCTGCTCGCCCTGCTGCTGGGCTTCGCGGAACTCGCCGAGGAGGTGCGCGAGGGGGAGGGCTTCGACTTCGACGAGCCGCTGCTGGCCTGGGCCCAGACCTGGCACGGTCCCGCGCTGGACCGCTTCTTCGTGGTCGTCTCGGCGCTGGGCTACGCCTGGGGCGTGATCCCGCTCGACATCGCCATCCCGCTGGTCCTGCTGTGGCTGCGACGGCTGCGCGACGCGGTGTTCTTCGTGCTCGGGGTCGGCGGTTCGGCGCTGCTCAACATGAGCGCCAAGGCCTTCTTCCAGCGGGAGCGCCCGACGCTGTGGGAGTCCATCGCGCCGGAGGCCACCTTCAGCTTCCCCAGCGGACATGCGATGGGCTCGATGGCGATGTCGGCCTGCCTCGTGGTGCTGAGCTGGCGGACCCGCTGGCGCTGGCCGATGCTGCTCGGGCTGGGGCTCTTCGTGCTGCTCGTCGGCGTGTCCCGCGTCTACCTCGGCGTGCACTTCCCGTCGGACGTGCTGGCCGGCTGGATCGTCGCCGTGGCGTGGGTGATCGGGGTGCACCTGCTGATGCACGTGGTGGCGCCGCGCAGGGCGCGGTGACGGCCGCTCTCCCGCGGACGTGCGGGAAAGCGGTGGCCGGCGGTGACGTCGCGGGGCGCGCGGGCGAGGGCGACGGCGCCGCGGAGGCTAGGGCCCGGCCGGAGACGGGCCGCTCGTCCGCACGCAGTCGCGTCCCGCGTCCTTGGCGGCGTAGAGCGCGACGTCGGCCGCGCGCAGCAGGCCGCTCCGCTCGGTGCAGGTCCCGAGGGTGGCGACGCCCACGCTGATGGTCGTGGCGCCGGCGCCCTCGGCCGCGCGGACCTCCGCCGCCGCCACCGCCGCGCGCAGGCGCTCGCCGGCCTCGGCGCCGGCAGCGAGGTCGGCGCCGGGCAGCAGCACCGCGAACTCCTCGCCGCCGATGCGGCCGATGGCCTCGTCGCCGCGCACCTGCGCACGCAGCAGGGCGGCGAGCCTGCGCAGGACCGCATCGCCGGCCAGGTGGCCGAGGCTGTCGTTGATGCGCTTGAAGTGATCGACGTCGAGGATGGCGAGGGACAGCGGCCTGCGGCCGCGGCGCGCGGCGACGATGGCGCGGTCCAGCACGTCGAGGAAGTGGCGGCGGTTGTGCAGGCCCGTCAGCGTGTCGCGGGTCGCCACCTCGTAGGCCTCCTCGTGATAGCGCGCCTCGACGCTGCCGGCGCCGATGAACTTGAGGATGCAGTTGCCGACGACGACGAGGTCGCCATCCACGAGCGGGGCCGACGGTCCGTGCGCGAGCAGGCGGTCGTTGATGCGCACCGGGTTGGTCGCGCCGAGGTCGCGCACGTGGCAGCCGTCGGGGGCGCACCAGACCTCGCAGTGCCGGCGCGACACGCTGGGATGCGCCAGGACCAGGTCGCAGTCGTGCCCGCGGCCCACCCGCAGCGGATGCTCGCCCACGTCCACCCGGGTGCCGATGGCTTCCCCGGCGATGACCACCAGGCAGGCTCGGCTGGGCGCCGGAGGGCGCGGCGCCACGCCGGGTACGGTCAACCGCGTGGTGTCCCCGTGTTCGCTGTGCTCGGCCATCGCTCCCCCGTCCGGGCGCGAGTCTGCACCCCCGCGCCCGGCGCCACCCGACCGTCCGTCTCGCCGGTTCAGCTGCGCGCGGGCGGCCGCGGCGGCGATTCCGGCAGGGCCGGCTGTTCCGCGGTGGCGCCGCCGGCGGCTGGCGGCATGTCCGGGTCGGTGGTGGTGCGGCGGGCGAGCTGGGCCTCGCGGTGGGCGATGTAGGCGTTCGAGGCAAAGATGACCGCCGCGCCGAGTCCCGTCCACAGGCCCACCGTCTCGTCGAACAGGGCCCAGCCGATGAAGGCCACGATGGGCACCTGCACGAAGCTGATCGGGGTCAGCAGCGAGGCCTCGCCCATCTTGAGCGCGCGCGTCCAGAACATGTGGCCCATGGTGCCGAAGAAGCCGGCGCCGACGATCCACAGCCAGGTCCAGCCGGTCGGCCACACCCAGACGAAGAGCGCCGGCACCAGGGACATCGGCACCCAGAACAGCGTGGTGTAGAGGACGATGGCGTCGGGCTTCTCGGTCCGCGAGAGCATCTTGATGCTGATCGCCACGGCCGCCGACAGCACCGCCGCGACCACGGCGACCAGGCTCATGGCGCTGAAGCCCTCGGTGCCGGGGCGCACGATCAGCAGCACGCCGAGGAAGCCGACCGCCACCGCCGTCCAGCGCCGCGCGCGCACCACCTCGCCGAGCACCAGCACCGCGCCGATGGTGACGAACAGCGGGGTCGAGTAGGAGAGCGTGACCGCCTGCGCCAGCGGCAGGTAGACGATGGCCGAGAAGCCGCACAGCATGCCCAGCATGCCGATCACGCAGCGGGTGGCGTAGAGGTGCAGCTTGTCGGTGCGCAGCAGGCCCCAGCCGTGGCGGAACAGCAGGGGCAGGGCGAACGCCATGCCGAACAGGTTGCGGAAGAACGCGATCTCGAACGGGTGGAGCTGTTCCGAGGCCAGCCGGATCACCGCGGCCATGCAGGCGAACATCGTGGCGCTGCCGACCATGAAGGCGACCGCACGCAGGATCACCCGGTCGGGATGGTCGGCGGCGGCGTTCACGGTGCGGGCGGCTCGCCGAGAATGCGGGGTTCGGGTTCGAGGCGGACGCCGAAGCGCGCGGCCACCGCGTCGGTGACCGCCCGCGCCAGCGCAAGCAGGTCCGCGCCGCTCGCCTGCCCGTGGTTGACCAGCACCAGCGCATGGCCCGCGTAGATGCCCGCATCGCCGCGGCGCTCGCCCTTCCAGCCACAGGCCTCGATCAGCCAGGCGGCGGAGAGCTTGCGGGTCCCTGCGTCCTCGCCCGGCCAGCTCGGCATGCCCGGATGCGTCTCGGCCAGGGCCTGCGCCTGCGCCACGGGCACCATGGGGTTCTTGAAGAAGCTGCCCGCGTTGGGCAGGACGCGCCAGTCCGGCAGCTTGCGCGTGCGCACGCGGGTGACGGCCTCGGCCACGTCGCCCGCGGTCGGCGCGCCCACGCCCATGGCGGCGAGCTCCTCGCGCAGGCCGGCGTAGTCCAGGCGCAGCGGCGGGTCGTGGGGCAGCAGGAACTCGACCGCGAGCACGATCCAGCGCCCGGGCTGGCGCTTGAACAGGCTGTCGCGGTAGCCGAAGGCGCATTCGGCCCGGCCGAGGCGCAGCACGCGCCGTTCGTGGAGGTCGTAGGCCTCGACGACGTCGGCGAAATCGCCCATCTCCGCGCCGTAGGCGCCGATGTTCTGGATCGGTGCGGCGCCGACGGTGCCCGGGATCAGGGCCATGTTCTCCAGACCCGGCAGGCCCTGCGCCAGCGTCCAGCGCACCAGGGCGTCCCAGGCCAGTCCCGCCTCGGCGCGCACGCGGATGCCCGCGGCCTCGCGGGCGACGGTGCGCACCGCGTCCGCGCGGATGCGCAGCACCGCATCGACGTCGCCGGCGATGAGGACGTTGCTGCCGGCGCCGAGCACGACCGGCACCTGCCCGTGCAGCGCGGGGTCGGCCAGCGCCGCGGGCAGGGCATCGAGCGTGTCGAGGTCGACCAGCACGCGTGCGCGGCTGCGGACGCCGAGCGTGTTGAGGTCCTTCAGCGGGGCGTCGTGGTGCAGCCGGTAGCCGGCCCCGGTGGTCGCTTCGTTCACGCCGTCGCCCGCTGAGCGTGGACGCGCAGGGCATCGACGCACTCGCCGACCAGGGCGGGGCCGCGATAGACCAGGCCGCTGTAGCACTGCACCAGCGTCGCGCCGGCCTCGCGCTTGGCGACCGCGTCGCCACCGTCGAGGATGCCGCCCACGCCGACCAGCCCGATGTGGCCGGGCAGGCGCGCGGCGAGGGCGCGCAGCACCTCGGTCGCGCGCGCCATCAGCGGCCGCCCGGACAGGCCGCCCGCCTCGTCGGCGTGGGCCTCGCCGGCGACGCCGCTGCGGTCGAGCGTGGTGTTGGTCGCGATGACGCCGTCGATGCCGGCAGCGGCCACCGCGCCGGCGATGCCGTCGAGGCCCGCCTCGTCGAGGTCGGGCGCGATCTTGACCAGCAGCGGCACGCGCCGGGCGGAACCCGCGCCCAGGCGGTCGCGGGTCTCGCGCAGGTCGCCGAGCAGGCGCCGCAGGGTGTCCTCCTGCTGCAGGTCGCGCAGGCCGGCGGTGTTGGGCGAGGAGATGTTGACGGTCACGTAGTCGGCGACCGCGTGCACGCGCTCCAGGCAGTGGCGGTAGTCGTCGCCCGCGGCCTCGTTGGGCGTGTCCTTGTTCTTGCCGATGTTGATCCCGACGATGCCCGGTCGCTTCGCGCGGTCCAGGTTGCGCAGCAGCGCCTCGACGCCCTGGTTGTTGAAGCCCAGCCGGTTGATGACGGCCTGCCGGCCCGGCAGGCGGAACATGCGCGGCCTGGGATTGCCGGGCTGCGGGCGCGGCGTGACCGTGCCGACCTCGACGAAGCCGAAGCCCAGCGCGAACAGCGCATCCACGTACGCGCCGTTCTTGTCCATGCCCGCGGCCAGCCCGACCGGGTTGTCGAACCCCAGCCCGAAGGCCTGCGTCGGCAGGGGCGCGGGGCGCCGCGACAGCGCGCCCCGGGTGCCGGTGCGGTAGGCGGTCTCGATGGCCCTGAGGGCAAGACCGTGGGCGGTCTCCGCATCGAAGGCGAAGAGCAGGGGGCGAGCGAGGCCGTACATCTAGAGGAGGAATCCGAGCAGGAGCGCGGTGCCGCCCAGCAGGAGCAGCCCGCCGATCAGCAGCGCGCCGAGGAAGAGCGAGACGAGCTGCACCCAGCCGAGCACGAGACCGCCCAGCGCGAGGCCGTCGCCCTGCAGGCGGCCCCCCGCGGCTCGGATGTCGCGCCGTGCCAGATGCCCGGCCACGACCGCGACCAGGGCGCCGATGAAGGGAATCAGCAGCCAGCTCAGCACGCCGAAGACGAGCGAGACGACGGCACCGGAGTGCGTCGGGGCCGGCGTCGCGGGGACAGGCGGCAAGGCAGGCGGCAAGCCAGGCGTCGCGCCCTCCGAGGCCGCCGTGGCCGTGGACGCGACGGGTGCGCGGCCGAGGAAGACGCGCGTGTCGTAGTCGAGGGAGACGGCGCCGTCCACGGCGGTGGCGTCGAACAGGGCGTCGAGCGCCCGCATCGCCGCCTCGTGACGCGGATGACCGGCCCTGGGCGCGTACGACGAGGACAGGAAGCGTCCGCGCAGGCCCTCGCGGTCCAGGCGCTGCGCGTGCGGGAAGCGCGCGCTCGCCACGAAGGCGTCGCCGAGCCAGGCGCGCATGTCGTCGTCGCCGTCGTAGCGCTCGGCCACCTGCGCGTAGTCGGTGTGCTCGCGCAGCAGCGCCTCGTAGCCGTCGAGGAAGGGCGTGCCGCCGGTCCGGCGCGTGTTCCAGAACACCGCGACGTGGCCGCCCGGGCGCAGCACGCGGGCGCACTCGGCGCGGAAGGCCGCGCGGTCGAACCAGTGGAAGGCCTGCGCCGCGACGACCAGGTCCACCGACCGCGCATCGAGCCCGAGGGCGTCGGCGCGCCCGCCGACGATGCGCCAGCCGTCGCGCCCCGCGAGGTGGTGCGCGCAGGCTTCGCGCATGCGCGCGTTCGGCTCGACCGCGATCGCCTCGATGCCCGGCTGGGCGTCCAGCAGCATGGCGGTGGAGATGCCCGTTCCAGCGCCCACGTCGGCCACGCGCAGGCCCGGGCGCAGCGCGCCCTGGTCGCGCAGCCAGTCGGCGAGCGCGCTCGGATAGTCGGGGCGGTGGCGGACGTAGTCCTCGACGCGGTCGTCGAAGCGGCTGACGGTGTCGCCCGGCAGGTTCATGCGCTGCGGCCCGGAAACCCGACGCCGGCACCCGTCAGGACGAGGGCCACGACCGGCAGGCCGATCGCGGCCGCGATCCCGCGCGGGATCGGCCCGCCGGTCGCCAGGGCGATCGCTGCGAGCGTGCTGGTCGGGCGGGCCCGGGCGTCCATCGGCGTCCGCTCAGAACTCGAACTTGATGCCCTGGGCCAGCGGCAGCGCGTCGGAGTAGTTGATGGTGTTGGTCTGCCGGCGCATGTAGACCTTCCAGGCGTCCGAGCCGGACTCGCGGCCGCCGCCGGTGTCCTTCTCGCCGCCGAAGGCGCCGCCGATCTCGGCGCCGGAAGTGCCGATGTTGACGTTGGCGATGCCGCAGTCGGAGCCGCTCGCGGAGAGGAAGCGCTCGGCGGCCTTCAGGTTCTGGGTGAAGATCGCCGACGACAGGCCCTGCGGCACGCCGTTCTGCATGGCGATGGCCTCGTCCAGCGTCCTGAACGGCATCACGTAGAGGATGGGGGCGAAGGTCTCGGCCTGCACGATCTCCGCGTCGGGCGAGAGCCCGGTGACGATGGTGGGCAGCACGAAGTTGCCGGGGCGGTCGTCCAGCGCCCGGCCGCCGGTCGCCACGGTGCCGCCGGCGGCCTGGGCCCTGGCGATGGCGTCGAGGTAGCCACGTACCGCGTCCTGGTCGATCAGCGGGCCCATGAGGGTGGCCGGGTCGGTCGGGTCCCCGATCTTGCCCTCGACCTGCCGGTAGGCCGACACGAGGGTCTCCAGCACGCGGTCGTGGATGCTCTCGTGCACGAACAGACGGCGCGTGGAGGTGCAGCGCTGGCCGGCGGTGCCGACGGCGCCGAAGACGATGGCGGGGATGGCGAGCTTCAGGTCCGCCGTCTCGTCGACGATCATCGCGTTGTTGCCGCCGAGTTCGAGCAGCGAGCGGCCCATGCGCTTGGCCACCTCGGCGCCGACGATGCGGCCGACCGCGGTGGAGCCGGTGAAGCTGATGAGCGGGATGCGGGTGTCGGCCACCAGCGTCCTGTCGAGGCCCTGGCCGGCGTCGTTGAACAGGAAGAACAGGTCGGGGAAGCCCGCGTCCTTGAGCGCCTCGTTGCAGATCCGCATCGTCGCGATCGCGGTCAGCGGCGTCTTCGGGCTCGGCTTCCAGATGCAGATGTCGCCGCAGACGGCCGCGACGAAGGCGTTCCAGCTCCACACCGCGACCGGGAAGTTGAAGGCGCTGACGATGCCGACCAGGCCGAGCGGGTGCCACTGCTCGTACATGCGGTGGCCCGGACGCTCGGAGTGCATCGTCAGGCCGTAGAGCTGGCGCGACAGGCCGACCGCGAAGTCGGCGATGTCGATCATCTCCTGCACCTCGCCGTCGCCCTCGGCCTTGATCTTGCCCATCTCCAGCGAGACCAGGCTGCCCAGCGCGTCCTTGTTCCGGCGCAGCGCCTCGGCGCACAGGCGGACGGCCTCGCCGCGGCGCGGCGCCGGCGTCGTGCGCCAGACCTCGAAGGCCGCCTGGGCGCGCGCCACGATGGTCTCGTAGTCGGCCTTGCCGGCGCCGTACACGGTCGCCAGGACCTCGCCGGTCGCCGGTGCCGGACGCGCGATGCTGCCCGCGTCCGTGGTGGCGGACCACTCGCCCTGACCGAGGTAGGTGCCGGAGACGGTGGACTCGATGCCGAGCGCGCTGAGGACCGGGTGGGTCATGGAGGCTCCTTTCGATGTGCCGGCCCGCCCGGCGCGCGGAGCGGGCCGGGCGGGCGGAGGAAGATGGCGTCCCCGATACGATTCGAACGTACGACCTGCCCCTTAGGAGGGGGCCGCTCTATCCAGCTGAGCTACGGGGACGCGGAAGGCGGCGGATTTTCGCACGAAGCGAGGTCGCCCTGCATGCGCCGCGGCCGATCGTACGCTCAGGCGCGGTCCGACGCGGGGTCCAGCAGGACGAAGGCGCCGCTGCCGCGCGTCAGGTCGCGGTGCAGGGCACGCAGCGTCTCGACGCGCTCCGCGAGGGCGCGGACGTGCAGCACGACGCGCTCGGCGCCGAAGGCTTCGTCCTCCACGGCGGCGGCCTGCTCGCCCAGCCGCGCGCGCAGGGTGGCGAGTTCCGGGTAGGCGCAGTCGAGGCGCAGCGCGACGGTGTCGAGGAGCGGAAGCCGGTCCGCGCGGCGCAGGCATTCCGCCGCGCAGCCGCCATAGGCGCGGACGAGGCCGCCGGCGCCGAGCTTCACGCCGCCGTACCAGCGCGTCACCACGACCGCCACGCGGTCGCAGTCCTGCCCGTCGATCGCCGCGAGGATGGGGCGCCCGGCGGTGCCCGCGGGCTCGCCGTCGTCGCTCGACCGGTACTGCCCGCCGATCCGCCACGCCCAGCAGTTGTGGGTGGCGCCGGGGTCGGCGACGGCCTCGACGAACGCGGCCGCCTCGCCGGGGGAGGCGACCGGTGCGGCGCGGGCGAGGAAGCGGCTCTTCCTGATCTCCACCGCGTGCTCCGCCGGCGCCGCGAGCGTCTCCCGGCTCATCGGCGGCACGTCCGCGTGCGGGCGCTCACCGCAGCAGGGGCTCGAGATCGTCGGGAACCGCGATCTCGGGATGCCGCGCGCGGAACAGGCGCAGGCTCTCCACGGCGCCGCTGCGGTCGCCGGCGGCTTCGCGTGCGCGGATGCGCTCGATCCACGCGCCCGGCCCCAGTGCGACGTCCAGGCGTACCGGCGGCAGGGCCTCGACCGGCGCGGGCTCGGGGACCGGAGCCTCGGCGGGCGGGGCGACCGGCGTGGCGGCGACCTCGGCGGGATCGACGCTCGGCGCGTCCTCCGAGGGCAGGCGCAGGGCCGCGACGTCGGCGGCCCGCTGCGCCTGCAGGGTGGCGGCGGGCGCCTCCTCCGCGGGCGCGACCTCGGCCCGCATCGCCGCGATCTCCGGCTGGCCGGTGGGTGCGGCCCGCCGGGTCTCCTGCAGCGGCGGCGCGAGCGCGGTCTCGTCGCGGGTGCCGGTGTCCGGGGCGACCTCCCAGAACACCGCCAGCGCCAGCACGGCCGCCGCGGCGGTACCGAGCCCCCACAGCGCCGGCGCCGGCCGCCGCCCGACGGCGCGTGCGGCGTGCGCGCGGATGGCGGCGTCCAGCGCGGCGGGCGGCTCCGTGCGCGGCAGGCCGGACAGGCGCTCGGCCAGCGCCCGCTCCTCGGCGTCGAGCGGGGCGTGCGGATCGTGGTGGTCGCGGCTCGCGGTCATGGCAGCAGGCTCGTGCGCAGCTTGTCGGTGGCGTAGCGCAGGCGCGACTTGACCGTCTCGCGCCCGACGCCGGTGATCGCGGCGATCTCCTCCAGGGACAGTTCCTGTTCGAGACGCAGCAGCAGCGCCTCGCGTTGTTCGTCCGGCAGCGCGTCGAGCGCGCGCTGCAGGCGCCGTCGCTCCTCGAAGCGCGACACGGCGCCGTCTGGCGTGCCCGGGTCGACCACCGCCGCCAGGCGCGCATCGGCGTCGGCGGGCGGATCCGGCCGGTGCTCCGCGGCGCGCCAGTGGTCGCGGAGGCGGTTGTGCGCGATCTGGTACAGCCAGGTGGTGAAACGCGCATCGGGACGATAACGGGTCCTGGCCGCGATCACGCGCTGCCAGACGTCCTGGAAGACCTCGTCGGCCAGGGCGGGGTTCCGCAGGTTGCGCTGGAGGAAGCGGTACAGCCCACCGCGATGGCGCTGGTAGAGCGCGTCGAAGGCGGCGACCCGGCCCTGGGCATAGGCCAGCATCAGCGTCTCGTCGTCCGGTGCGTTCGTCATGGCCGCGCAGCCTAAGCCATCGTGGCGGGCGCGACAGCGTTTCCGTTCGTCGCCGTGGCGTGCGTCGGCGGGCGGGCCCTGGCGCGTGTCGTGCACTTCGAGATGAGATCCGTCCCGGAGGGAAGCGGCCTGGGGCACGCCGATACGGCGTTGCGCGCCTTGCCCGGGCGCCCGGCCTGCGCTGCGGCGCGCGCCGTGTCTCGGCGCACCCGGACCGCTTCGCACTCACCTCAAAGGGCACAACACGCTCTAGACTCGGCCGCCTGGGGGGAGTCGTGGCCAAAGACTCGGCCGCCTGGGGGGAGTCGTGGCCAAGGACACAGCACAGGCACGGGCGGACGGCCCGGAGGCAGTCGCGATGGTCGCCGCGCCGGGCGCGGACGCGTCGGCGTGGACGGCGCTGGCGGAAGCCGACGACCTGCCGGCCTTCGCCGCGGCGCTCGAGCGGCTGCTGCGTGCGCGCCCCGGCTTCGGTGGGGTGTGCGTGGCGGTCGGCTGCGGCGAGACCGTCCAGGAGAGCAGCGGCGCGCTCGCCGCGCCCGGCCTGCGGGCCCTGCTGGCGGCGGAACTCGCGGCGCCGGGTCCCGACGGCGCTCCGCGCGCGGGCGACGGCGGCTTCGTGGCGGTGTGGCGCGAGGTCCACCGGGGCCTGTGGCTCGCGCTCGCGGTGCAGGCCGCGACGCCGGTGTCCGACTGGCTCGACGTGCTGCGCTGGACCCGCGCCTTCGCCCGCGGGCTGGTCGAGCGCCGCGAGCTGCGGCGCAGCGTCGCGAGGCTGGAGAACGCGGAGCGCCTGCACCGCGCGCTGTACGCCATCGCCGACATGGCCAGCGCGCGGCTGGACATGCCGGAGATGCTGCGCGGGCTGCACCGCATCGTCGGCGGCCTGATGTACGCCGAGAACTTCTTCATCGCGCTGTACGACCCGGCGCGACGGACCCTGCGCTTTCCCTATTTCGCCGACACCCAGGACGCCTTCGTCCCCGATCCGGAGCAGGAGCTCGACGAGGCCGACCTCGTCAACAGCCTGACCATGCGCCTGATCCGCCACGGCCAGGCGCTGCGCGGGCCGTCGGTGGAGGTGCGCCGCGCGCTCGGCATGCCGCCCGACTCCAGCCAGGGCCCGGACGCCGCCTACTGGCTGGGCGTTCCGCTGGTCAACGGCGAGGAGGTCTGCGGCGCGATCGTGGTGCAGAGCTACGACCCGCGTTTCGTCTATACCGACGAGGACCGCGCCCTGCTGTCCTATGTGGCGCGGCACATCCTCACCGCCCTGGAGCGCAAGCAGCACCAGGCCGAGCTGGAGCGCCACGTGGTGGTGCGTACCTGGGAACTCGCCCTGGCGAACGAGGAACTGAAGTCCGAGATCGTCGAGCGCCAGAACGGCGAGCGCCTGCAGGCGGCGCTGTTCCGCATCGCGCAGCTGTCCACCGCCTCGGAATCGCTGGAGGCGTTCTACGCGGCGGTGCACGGCGTCGTCGGCGAGCTGCTGTACGCGCGCAACTTCTTCATCGCGCGCCTGCTAGAAGACGGCAGCGGGCTGGAGTTCCCGTACTCGGTGGACGAGCGCGACACCGCGCGTCCCCGTCGCGCGCTCGGGCGCGGCCTGACCGAATACGTGCTGCGCACCGGCCAGCCGCTGCTGGCGGACCGGCGCAAGGTGGCGGAGCTGGCCGCCGCCGGGGAGGCCCGCACCTTCGGCACGCCCGCGGTGCACTGGCTGGGCGTGCCGCTGCGCGACGGACAGCGCACCATCGGCGTGCTGGTGGTGCAGAGCTATTCGCCGGACATCCTGTTCTCGCAGCGGGACCAGGAACTGCTGACCTTCGTCTCGCTGCACATCGCCAACGGCATGCAGCGCCGCCGCGCCCAGGAGCGCCTGCTCGCGGCGCATTCGGAGCTGGAGCGCCGCGTGGAGGAGCGCACGCGCGAGCTGGCCGAGGCCAACGCCAAGCTGCGCGCCCAGATCGGGGAGCGCCTGCGCGCCGAGGAACTGCTGACCCACCAGGCCTCGCACGACGCGCTGACCGGGCTGCCCAACCGCGCCTTCCTGTTCGACCGCATGCAGGCCGCGATGGGCGTCTACGGGCGCGACCCGGAGCGGCTGTTCGCGGTGCTGTTCCTGGACCTCGACCGCTTCAAGGTGATCAACGACAGCGTGGGGCACCTCGTGGGCGACGAGGTGCTCAAGCACGCCGCGCGGCGCATCGCCTCGGCGGTACGGCAGCAGGACGTGGTGGCGCGCCTGGGCGGCGACGAGTTCGCGGTGCTGGTCGCCGACATCGAAGGCGAGCGCGACGCGCGCGACGTGGCCGAGCGCATCATCGCCGCGCTGGTCGCGCCCATGCCCGTGGGCGACAAGGAACTGTTCACTTCGGCCAGCGTGGGCATCGCCCTCGCCAGTCCGCGCTACCGCGGCGCCGAGGAGATCCTGCGCGACGCGGACACCGCCATGTACCGCGCCAAGGCCAAGGGCCGGAACCGCAGCGAGGTCTTCGACCGCGCGCTGCACGACGAGGCGCTGCGCACGCTCGACCTCGAGAACGACCTGCGGCGGGCGCTGATCGAGGGCCGCTTCGAGCCGTACTACCAGCCCATCGTCTCGCTGGAGGACGGCGCCCGCGTCGGCTACGAGGCGCTGCTGCGCTGGAACCACGACAGCCGCGGCGTGCTCGCGCCGGAGAGCTTCCTCGCGGTGGCGGAGGAGGGTGGGCTCATCGAGCAGATCGACTGGCTGATCTACGAACGCGTGTTCCGCGACATGGGGCGCCTGCTCGCGGACGGGGAGTACGTCTGCATCAACGTGTCGGCGCGGCACTTCCACGTGCCGGGCATGGCCGAGCGCCTGCTCGGGCTGCTGCGGACCTGCGGCGCCGATCCCTCGCGCCTCCGGATCGAGCTGACCGAAGGCGCGCTGCTGGACGAGGCGCACAACGTCAGCGCGGCGCTCTACGACCTCCGCGTCGCCGGCGTGCGTACCCAGCTCGACGACTTCGGCACCGGCTATTCCGCCCTGTCCTACCTGCACCGCTATCCCATCGCGGCGATCAAGATCGACCGCAGCTTCGTCGCCGAGCTCGACGGCAACGGCTCGCAGGGCGGGCATGCGGTGGTGCGCGCCATTCTCGCCCTGGCGCAGTCGCTCGGGCTGGAGACCATCGGGGAGGGCATCGAGACGCCCGAGCAGCGCCGCCGGCTCGCGGCGCTGGGCTGCGAGCGCGGGCAGGGCTTCCTGTTCGCCGCGCCGGCCCCGCTCGCCGCCGTGGCCGGCTGAGCGCCGGTCTCACGGGCGTTTCATCCCCGTGGCGCTGCAATGGTCGCCCGATTCACCCGTTGAAGAGGACACACCATGGGCGAACACGACGCCAAGCATTCCGGTACCGGCGGTTCCCGGCAGGACGAGGACAAGGCGCGTCCGGGCGGCAACGAGGACGTCCGCGGCAAGGAGAACGGCAGCCCCGAGGAGCGGCGCCGGGAGGAGAGCGAGAACCTCGACGAGGCGCTGAAGGAGACCTTCCCGGGCAGCGACCCGGTCGCGCCGTTCATTCCCGCCAAGCCGCCGAAGGACCCGACTGGCGGGAAGTGAGGAACCAGGAGAAGCGAGAAGCGAGGGGAGGCGTCACGCGCCTCCCCTCGCCGTTTCTCACTCCTCGTCGCCCACCCGGCCGGCCACCCGTCGCCCCTGCTGCCACACCGCCTCGATGCGGCGGGTGTTGAGGATGTCGGCGGCCGGGTCCGCGCCCAGCACGACGAAGTCCGCGCGCCGCCCCGGAGCGAGCAGGCCGCGGTCCTCGAAGCCCATCAGCGCGGCGGCGTTGCGGGTCGCCACCTGGAGCGCCTCCGTGGGGGTGAGCCCGGCCTGGGTCATGAGTTCCAGTTCCCGGTGCTCGGCGAAGCCGGGGATGCGCACCGCGGTGGCGCCGGAGTCGGTGCCGAAGCCGAGCGTCACGCCGCCGGCGTGCAGGGTGGCGAGGTTGCGCAGGTTGGTCCGCACCGCGGCACGGGCGTCGGCGACGCCGGCGCCTTCGAGCGTCGTCCGGCGCCACTCCGGGTCCTCGAACCGGGCGCGCAGCGCGGGCGAGAGCGCGGCCAGGAAGAAGGGGTCCTCCAGCATCTCCGGGCGCTCCGCGTACAGGTAGTTGGCCTCGTCGATGTTGACCGTCGGGATGTAGCCGATGCCGCGCTCGCGCAGCAGGGCGACGAAGGCGGGATCGACCGGTTGGTCGCGCACGCCGTGGGCGATGATGTCCACGCCAGCTTCGGCCAGCGCGCGCGCGGGTTCGAGGTCGTGGATGTGCGCGGCGACCTTCAGGCCCTGCGCATGCGCCTCCGCGATGGCGGCGCGGTAGACCTCGTCCTGCATCATCGGCGCGCTGCCGCCGAGGTCGTCGACCCACAGCTTGACGATGTCGGCGCCCTCGGCCTTCGCCTGGCGCACGGCCTCGCGCGCGTCCTCCGCGGTCTGCGCCCGCGCGGCGGCACCGGGCGCGAGGTTCATGCGGTCCGCCGGCGGCGCGCCGTCGGGCGCGCCCACGCCGCGCCCCGCGCCGAACAGGCTGGCGCCGAGCCGCGGGTCGGCGTTCACGGCGTCGCGGATCTCCGCGAAGGGCGGCGGATTCAGCCCCAGCGCCACCACCGTGGTCACCCCGAAGGCCTGGTACTGCGCGAGCTGGGCGAGGATGTTCTCGCGGGTGTAGAAGCGCGAGCCGTGCTCCGTGCCGGACACGTTGCCGACGTGCGCGTGGTTGGCGACGAGGCCGGGAACGATGTGGCGGCCGCTGTAGTCGATGCGTTCGGCGCCGTCCGGCACCTGCACCGTGCCGGGCGCGCCGATCGCGGCGATGCGCCCGTCCTCGACGAGGATGGTCGCTTCGCCGAGGTCGCGCTCGCCGTCGAAGACGCGGGCGCCCTCGATCACGGTGGCCGCGCCGGCGGGCAGGGCGAGCGCGGCGAGGAGGGCAAGGAGGCGGGAAAGAGGACGTGCGTGCATGCTGCGACTCGCGTCGTGGCCGGCGCCCAAGCGTAGCAAGCCGCCTTCACGGCAGGGTGAACCCGCCGCCGGGCGCCGCTCAGGCGACGAGGCCCGCCGCGTTGCCGCTGGCCCAGGCCCACTGGAAGTTGAAGCCGCCCAGGTGGCCGGTGACGTCCACGACCTCGCCCACGAAGTGCAGCCCCGGCACCGTGCGCGACATCATCGTGCGCGAGTCCAGCGTGTCGGTGTCCACGCCGCCCAGGGTGACCTCGGCGGTGCGGTACCCCTCGGTCCCGCTCGGCAGCACCGGCCAGGCGTGCAGCAGGCCGGCGATGCGCGCGAGGTCGGGCGGCTGCAGCTGGCGCATGCGGCGATGGCCGAGGTCGTGGTCGCAGAGGCGCTGAGCGAGCCGCTTCGGCAGCACCTCCGCCAGCTGCGTGCGCAGCTCGGCGTCCGGATGCGCGCGACGGGCGGCGGCCAGCCACTCCGCGGCGTCGCGCTCCGGGAGCAGGTCCACGTGCAGCGTCTCGCCGGGCTGCCAGTACGAGGAGATCTGCAGGATCGCGGGGCCGGACAGGCCGCGGTGGGTGAACAGCATCGCGTTGCGGAAGCGCGCGCCGCCGTGGGCGATCTCCACCGGCGTGGCGACGCCGGCGAGCTCCGCGTTGCGCTCCAGCGGCGCGCCGCTCAGGGTCAGGGGCACCAGGCCGGCGCGCAGCGGCAGGACGCGGTGGCCGAAGCGGCGCGCCAGGTCGAAACCGAACCCGGTGGCGCCCATGCGCGGGATCGACAGGCCGCCGGTGGCGACGACGAGGCTCCCGGCCGCGAGGGTGCCGGCGTCGGTCTCGACGCGGAATCCGGGCGCGTCCGCATGCACGGCGCGGATCGCGGTGCCGGTGCGGATCTCCACGCCGGCGGCACGGCATTCGTCGACCAGCATGCGCACGATGAGCTTGGACGAGACGTCGCAGAAGAGCTGGCCGAGCTCCTTCTCGTGGTAGGCGATGCCGTGCGCCTCGACCATGGCGACGAAGTCGGCCGGCGTGTAGCGGGCGAGGGCGGACTTGCAGAAGTGCGGGTTCGCGGAGAGGAAGTTGGCCGGCGCGGTGTGCAGGTTGGTGAAGTTGCAGCGCCCGCCGCCGGACATGAGGATCTTCTTGCCGACCCGCTCGGCGTGCTCGACCACCACGACGCGGCGGCCGCGGCGGCCGGCCACGAGGGCGCACATCAGCCCGGCCGCCCCGCCGCCCAGCACCAGCACGTCGACCGCGCTCATGCGCGCCCGCTCCCGGGCCGTGCGTTCAGCCGGGCGGCGCGTCCGCGCCGATGGCCAGCACCTCGACTTCGAGATCGCCCGCAGGCCGCGGCCACACCCGCGTCTCGCCCACGCGGGCGCCGCGCAGCGCCCGCGCCAGCGGCGAGACGTGGCTGATGAGCCCGCGCTCGGGATCGGCTTCGTCCTCCCCCACGATGCGGTAGCGATGGCGCCGGTCGTCGGCGTCCGCCAGTTCCACCCACATGCCGAAGCCGACCTCGTCCAGCGGTCCGCCGCCGGGCGTCAGCACCATCGCGGACTCGACGCGCGCGGCCAGCCAGCGCATCTCGCGCTCGACATGGGCGCGCTCGGCGGGGTCGAGTTCCCCGCGCGCACGCGCCTCCGCCGCCGCCAGCCGGGCGCGGAGCTGCGCCAGGCCGCGTGCGGTCACGTAGTTGGGATGCGGGCTCAGCGGCAGCTCCGGCAGGTCGGCGGCAGGCCCGGTGTCGTTCTCCTTGACGAAGGCGCGGCTCATGGTGGCTCCTCCCGGCTCGGCGGGCCGCGCGGGTGCGCGGCCATGGCCCGCAGGATGCCGTCGTGGGCGCCACGGCCACGTCAGCGCCGCTTCGCGTTCGCGAAGGCCTGCGCGAACGCGTTGTTCACCGGCGGTGCGGACGGTGCGCCGCGCCGCGGGTCGGCGCCGCGACGGCCCTCCTCGCGGCGGCCGCCGTCGCGGGCGCGCGGCGCGTCGGCGCCGATCGGGTCGTCCAGGCGCATGGTCAGCGCGATGCGCTTGCGCGGGATGTCCACCTCCAGCACCTTGACCTTGACGATGTCGCCGGCCTTCACGACCTCGCGCGGGTCCTTGACGAACTTCGTCGACAGCGCCGAGACGTGGACCAGGCCGTCCTGGTGGACGCCCAGGTCGACGAAGGCGCCGAACGCGGCCACGTTGGAGACCACGCCCTCGAGCACCATGCCCGGCTTGAGGTCCCTGATGTCCTCCACGCCCTCGGCGAACCGCGCCGCCTTGAACTCCGGGCGCGGGTCGCGGCCGGGCTTCTCGAGCTCCTTCAGGATGTCGCGCACCGTCGGCAGGCCGAAGCGCTCGTCGGTGAACTCCGCGGGATCCAGGCTGCGCAGGAAGGCGCTGTCGCCGATCACCTCGCGCACCTGCCGGCCGCAGCGGGCGAGGATGCGCTCGACCACGGGGTAGGCCTCGGGATGCACGGCCGAGGCGTCGAGCGGGTTCTCGCCCTCGTTGATGCGCAGGAAGCCCGCGCACTGCTCGAAGGTCTTCTCGCCCAGGCGCGGCACCTCGAGCAGGGCCCTGCGGCTGCGGAAGGCGCCGCGCTCGTCGCGCAGGCGCACGATGTTCTCCGCCACCGTGGACGACAGGCCCGCCACGCGGGCGAGCAGGGCGGCGGAGGCGGTGTTGACCTCGACGCCGACCGCGTTCACGCAGTCCTCGACCCGCGCATCCAGCGCGCGCGCCAGGCGCGACTGGTTGACGTCGTGCTGGTACTGGCCGACGCCGATGGCCTTGGGCTCGATCTTGACCAGCTCGGCGAGCGGGTCCTGCAGCCGGCGGGCGATGGAGACGGCGCCGCGCAGGCTGACGTCGAGGGTCGGGAATTCCCTGGCCGCGAGCTCGGATGCGGAATAGACGGAGGCGCCGGCCTCGCTGACCACGATCTTGGTGAGCTTGAGCGCCGGGTGGCGCTTGATCAGGTCTGCCGCGAGCCGGTCGGTCTCGCGCGAGGCCGTGCCGTTGCCGATCGCGATCAACTGCACCGCGTGCTTCTGCGCCAGCCTCGCGAGCGCGGCGATCGCGCCCTCCCAGTC
Source organism: Coralloluteibacterium thermophilum (assembly GCF_042654365.1). Taxonomy (NCBI): domain Bacteria; kingdom Pseudomonadati; phylum Pseudomonadota; class Gammaproteobacteria; order Lysobacterales; family Lysobacteraceae; genus Coralloluteibacterium; species Coralloluteibacterium thermophilum. The sequence goes on along the minus strand of NZ_JBHSGG010000033.1, from coordinate 85,102 downwards.
GTTGCGCGGCGCGTGCGGATAGATGGTGGCCGTATCGACCAGCTTGCCGGTGGGATCGACCACGGCGACCTTGACGCCGGTGCGCAGACCCGGGTCGAGGCCCATCACCGCCTTCGCGCCGGCGGGCGCAGCCAGCAGCAGGTCCTTGAGGTTGTCGCCGAAGACGCGGATGGCCTCTTCCTCGGCGGCCTCGCGGGCCTTGAGGAACAGGTCGAGGCTGAGGCCGAGGTGGAGCTTGTAGTGCCAGGCCTGGCGCACCGTCTCGCGCAGCCAGGCATCGGCCGGACGCCCCCGGTCGGCGATGCCCGAGGCCAGCGCCACGCGCTGCTCGGCTTCGAGGTGGCCCGCCCGCACGGCCTCCGCGCGCGCCTCCTCGCCGGTGCCCTGCATCCTGGCCACCGGCAGCAGCTCGAGCGCCACGATGCCCTCGTTGCGCGCGCGGAACAGGGCCAGCAGGCGGTGCGAGGGAATCCCGGCGATGGGCTCGTGGTGGTCGAAGTAGTCAGCGTACTTGGCGCCCTCGGCGCGCTTGTCGTCGAACACCCGCGCCTGCACCTCGCCGCGGCTCCACAGCCAGTCGCGCAGTTCGCCCACGAGGCTCGCGTTCTCGGCGATGGCCTCGATCAGGATGGCGCGCGCGCCGTCGAGCGCGGCCTTGACGTCGGCCACGCCCTTCTCGGTGTCGACGAAGCCCGCGGCGAGCTGCTCCGGATCCTGGGTCGGGTCGTCGCGCAGGCCGAGCGCGAGGGGTTCGAGCCCCGCCTCGCGGGCGATCTGCGCCTTGGTGCGGCGCTTGGGCTTGTAGGGCAGGTAGAGGTCTTCCAGCCTCGCCTTGGTGTCCGCGTCCGCGATGTCGGCGCGCAGCGCGTCGGTGAGCTTTCCCTGCTCCTCGATGCTGGCAAGGATCGCCGCCCGGCGGTCTTCCAGTTCGCGGCGGTAGGACAGGCGCTCCTCGAGCAGGCGCAGCTGGGTGTCGTCCAGTCCGCCGGTGACCTCCTTTCGGTAGCGCGCGATGAAGGGAACCGTCGCGCCCTCGTCGAGCAGCGCGACCGCGGCCTTCACCTGGGCTGGCGTGGCGGCGATCTCCTCTGCGATCTGCTGGGCGATGCGGGTCTCGATCTGGGTCATGCGCGAACACGGCGGGTTGGCGGAGGGGCGCGCAGTATCGACAGGTCGCCGGGGGATGTCACGGCACCGGCGCATCCCGGTCGGCCCCTCGGCCGACGCGTCCAGGCGCGCAACGAATCGTTCCCATCGTTTCACTACTGAAATCAAACATCAGCGCGCATCATTTGCGCACCTGAAAATGCAACGCTGCGGGAGCAGGCCATGATCGACGTACGACCCTTCTCGAGCCTCGGCGGCGCCAACCACGGCTGGCTCGACGCCAAGCACCACTTCTCCTTCGCCGAGTACCACGATCCGGCGCGCATGCACTGGGGCGCGCTGCGGGTGTGGAACGACGACACGATCGCGCCGCAGACCGGTTTCCCGCCGCATCCGCACGCGGACATGGAGATCATCACCTACGTCCGCGAGGGAGCCATCACCCACCAGGACAACCTCGGCAACAAGGGCCGCACCGAGGCCGGCGACGTGCAGGTGATGAGCGCCGGCAGCGGCATCCGGCATGCCGAGTACAACCTCGAGCGCGAGACCACCCGGATCTTCCAGATCTGGATCGTCCCGAGCGAGCGCGGCGGCGCGCCGGCCTGGGGCAGCCGTCCGTTCCCGAAGAGCGACCGCGCGGGCGGCTTCGTGCCGCTGGCGAGCGGGCACGACGGCGACGGCGACGCCCTGCGCATCCGCACCGATGCGCGCGTCCTCGGCGCCACGCTGGGCGCCGGCGAGAGCACGACCTACACCCTCGGCGCGGGCCGTTACGGCTACCTCGTGCCGGCGCGCGGCAGCGTCGAGATCAACGGCGTCCGCATCGGCGAGCGCGACGGCGCGGCGATCCGCGACGAGGGCGAACTGCGCATCCGCGCGATCGAGGACGCCGAGCTCGTCCTCGTCGATTCCGTCTGACCCTCCACCCACAAGGAACACCGCAATGGCCAAGGTTCTGGTTCTCTACTACTCCGCCTACGGGCACATCGAGGCGATGGCGCAGGCCGTCGCGGAAGGCGCGCGCGAGGCGGGCGCCACCGTCGACGTCAAGCGCGTGCCCGAACTCGTGCCGGAGGAGGTCGCGCGGGCCTCGCACTACAAGCTCGACCAGGCGGCGCCGGTCGCGCGGGTCGAAGAGCTGCCGGAGTACGACGCCATCATCATCGGCACCGGCACGCGCTATGGACGCATGGCCTCGCAGATGGCGAACTTCCTCGACCAGACCGGCGGCCTGTGGGCGCGCGGTGCGCTCAACGGCAAGGTCGGCGCGGCCTTCACCTCGACCGCGAGCCAGCACGGCGGGCAGGAGACGACGCTGTTCTCGATCATCACCAACCTGCTGCACTTCGGCATGGTGACCGTGGGCCTGCCCTACAGCTTCCAGGGCCAGCTCGGCGTCGACGAGGTCTCCGGCGGCAGCCCGTACGGCGCGACCACGATCGCGGCCGGGGACGGCAGCCGCCAGCCCAGCGAGAACGAGCTCGCAGGCGCGCGCTTCCAGGGCCGCCACGTGGCCGAGGTCGCCGCGAAACTGTTCGGTTGAGGCTTGACAACGGGGCGCTCCGGCGCCCCGTTCCCGTGCGTCATCCACATGGTCAAAACGCGACCAGGATGACGAAAAGGCTTGAGCGTCAGCACCTTGTGCGAGGTGCTCACAAGGTTGTCCAAGCGGTTGTCCACAGGCATGTGGATAGATCGTGACGCCCTCGGCGCCGGCCGCCGGCGCCCGATGGCATCGCCACCGGGCGTCCGCGGACCGGCCGCTCCCGTCACCAGCGGGCGCGGATGCCGATCGTCCCGTTGAAGCCGTGCTGTCTCTCTCCGTCGAGATCGGTGGTGTAGCCGACGGCAACGTAGCCGGCGATGCCCGGCGTCCAGTTCATGGTCACGCCGCCGCGCAGCTCCAGTGCGGTGCCGCCGAGCGCCGTGCCGATCCGCGTCCGGTCGAAGGTCGTCTCCGACGTCTTCGAGAAGGTGTGCCACACGTCGGCGCCGACGAAGGACTGCCAGGGCTGCCCGCGCACCAGCGCGTCGTGCTCCAGCCGCACGCCGAGCCGCCCGGTGACGGTGTCGAAATGGCGGTGTTCGATGGACGCGTAGGGGTCCCGGCCGTCGCGGAAGTCGATGTGCTGCCAGATCAGCTGGCCCTGCGGCTCGAGCGTCCAGCGCGCGTTGAGGGGGAAGGGCACGCCGGTCTCGACGGAGGCCGCCGTGGCATGGCCGCGGGTCTCGGTGCGCACGCCCATGCTCGACATCGCCTCGCCCTTGAACCGCGTGTACATCGCGACGGCGTCCACGTACCAGCGGCTGGGCGCGACGTGGGTCCAGTAGAGGCCGGCGCTGTCTCCCTTCAGGTCGAGGTCGCCGGAGCGGTTGTCGCGGACCGCCAGCGTGTTGCCGTAGACCGTCCCGCGCGTCTCGGTGTAGGCGTAGAACGCGCCGACGCGGTCCTGTCGCCCGTCGCCCTCGTCGCGGGCGTACACGTCGGCGCCCGCCTGGATGCCGAACAGGTGGCTGCGCAGCCGGGGCCCGAGGTCGTGGCCGGTGCCCGGAACGCGCGAACTCCAGCGCTGGTCGTACCTGTCGCCCAGCACGCGCGCCCAGGCGCCCCCGGTCGGTTGATGCAGAAGCGACTGGTCGCCGCGGCGCTCGTGGAACGTGCCGACGGCGGCCAGCCCCATCTGCTGCGCCACGACGGGGCCCAGGACGTGGCCCGGGATCTCCGGACGGATCAGCGGGATCTCGCCGGGCGGCGCGCCTCCTGGGGGGATGCCTCCGGGGGGCGGTGGGCCAGGCGGCTCCGGCTCGCCGGGCGGAGGCGGCTCGGGTGGCTCCGGCTCGCCCGGCGGCGGTNGGCGGTTCCGGCTCTCCGGGCGGAGGCGGCTCGGGCGGTTCCGGCTCGCCCGGCGGAGGCGGCTCGGGCGGTTCCGGCTCTCCGGGCGGAGGCGGCTCGGGCGGTTCCGGCTCTCCGGGCGGAGGCGGCTCAGGCGGTTCCGGCTCTCCGGGCGGAGGCGGCTCGGGTGGCTCCGGCTCGCCGGGCGGGGGCGGCTCAGGCGGCTCCGGCTCGCCCGGCGGCGGTGGCTCAGGCGGTTCCGGCTCGCCCGGCGGAGGCGGTTCGGGCGGTTCCGGCTCGCCGGGCGGAGGCGGCTCGGGCGGCTCCGGCTCGCCCGGCGGAGGTGGCTCGGGCGGCTCCGGCTCGCCCGGCGGCGGTTCGGGCGGCTCCGGCACCGGCGGGGGCGGATCGATCGGCGGCGGCTCCGGCGGCGGCGGTTCGGGCGCGGGCGGTGGCTCGACCTCCGGCGGGGGAGGAAGGGGCGCCGGCAGGGTGGAGGGCGGCGATGGCGGAGCGGGCGCGGGCTCGGGAGGCGCGGGCGCGATGGGGGGCGCCGGCGCGGGCAGGGTGGCCGGAGGAACGGGCGGCAGGGGCGGGACGGGCGCCGGCAGCGTCGTCGGCGGCTGCGTCGGATCGGGCACGCTCGACCGGAGGAACCAGTCGTTGTCGTTGGCCTCGTCGGGTGCGACGCCGCCGCGGAACAGCGCGTACTCGTAGACCCCCGCGGCGAGCCGCTCGCCGAGCACGAACGCTTCGGCCGTCGTGAGTGCGCCTATCGCATCCACGACGCGGATGCCGTTGCCGGTGGTCATGGCGCCGGCGCCGTTCAGGTTGGTCACGTTGAGCGTCGTCAGTCCGGACGCGACCGGAACGTCGGTCGCAGCGGAGGCCCGCTGGATCACGAGCTGGTCGGAAGGCGAATCGTCGGCGCCGAGCACCGTCTGCAGGTTGAGGTGCCCGTTCCGGCCGACATAGTTTCCGTAGATCACGAAACGGTCGGTCGCTGCGGCCGGGCCGTTGGTGAGGTCGATGGTGCCCGCATTGGCGACGTTCGCGAGCGCGCCCGGGTTCCACGGCCGCACGGCGTGCGTGCCGCCGCCGGCGAGCACGGTGCTGGAACTGTCCACCGAGAGGGTGCCGGTCCCGGTGTCCGGGTCGCCCAGCGTCAGGCTGCTGTAGTTCTTGAAGGTGAGCTCGGAGCGGGCGTTGATCTCGACGCTCTCCCAGTAGGTGAGCTGGGCCACGTCGAGGCCGGTGGCCCCGTTGCGGCTGTTGTTCCAGATCAGGCGGTCGATGCCCGTGCCGCCGTCGACGGTCAGGCCCGGGGCGAGCTGGGTCGCGTCGAGCCCGGACAGCAGCGTGTTGTCGTCGCCCTCGCCCATGCGGACGCCGCTGACGATCCGGCCGCCCTGCCAGGCGAGGAAGTCGTTGCCGGCGCCCGCCTGCACGTCGGAGCTGATCGTGCCGCCGAAGATGAAGGCCAGGTCGTTGCCGTCGCCCAGGTTCACGGTGCAGCACATGGTCCCGCCGACCATGGCGAACAGGTCGTTGCCCGGGCCCAGGTCGACGCTGCCGTTGGTCTGGGCGCGGTTGACGAAGTTGTCGTTGCCCGCGCCGAGATTGACCGGGCCGTTGATGATGCCGCTGTTGTCGATCTCGTCGTGCGAGCCGCCGGTGCTGCTGATGCCGTTGATGACGCCGTTGGCGCGGTTGTGGACGACATTGTCGAGCCCGCTTGCGGCGTGGCCGTTGGCGAAGGACAGGCCCTGGTTGAACAGCCCGTCGTTGTCGACGGTGTTCGACGTCCCGGCGAGGGTGAGCTGGTTGATCGCCGCCCCGGTGCGGTTGACGACGGTGTTCGACTCGGTGGCGGTCAGCGTCACCGCGTTGTTGAGGACGCCGAAGTTGTCGACCCGGTTCCGTGCGCCCGACAGGATCGTGGTGTTGATCGAGCGCCCGCTCCGGACGAGGAGGTCGTTCCCGCCCGATCCCGAGACCGAGAGCGTCGTCCCGCCGAACGTGCCGTTCTGGTCGAACGAGAAGTCGCCGTTGTTGGTGACGGTGATGTTGCCGTTGATCTGCCCGTGGTTGTGGAACGTGAGAGAGGACAGTGCGTCGATGGTCATCGGGCCGTTGACCATCGCACCGGGCTCCACCGTGAGCAGCAGGTCCGGCCCGGGCGGAGGCGGGGGAACGATCTGCAGCCCGTCCTGGTCGGTGCCCGTGCAGGTCACCGTGCCGGGGTCGGTGCTCACGCACTCGGCGAGCGCGCGCTCGGCGGGCAGGAACAGCCAGAGTATGGTCGATGCGGCCAGGGTCTGGCGCAGGTACGGCCCGAGCGCCGGCTTCCCGCCGGATCCGGGTGCCCCGTCCGGAGTCTCGCCATCGTGCTCGGGGTGTCGCATGGCCAGCAGCCTCCGTGTCCGCCTTGGTCGGAGGAGTGGCCAGGTCGGGCCGTCCCGGCGGTCGTCCGCCGGTCCGGGAGCGCCGGCAGGACGTGCGCGATGCCGTCCTCCTGCCGCATGCCCGATGGTCGCGTCGCCCCGACGATGATTCAGATACCGCGCCGCGACGAAGTCGAGCAGGCGATGCGTGATCGGAGCGAGAACCCCGCGGGTGCCGGAGGCGCCGGCGCGGGATCGCGACCGGCTGCGGGTCGGCGGACTCGTCGGCCAGGAACGACGAAGGGCCGGACGTTCGCCGCCCGGCCCTTCGCTTTACGTCTGGAATGAGTGGTGGAGCGGAGGAGGATCGAACTCCCGACCTTCGCATTGCGAACGCGACGCTCTCCCAGCTGAGCTACCGCCCCACGAGGCGCGGAAGTATACGCAACGGATTTCCGCTCGCCTAGCCCGAGGGCGGCGTTTCGAGTAGAGGGGCGAGGGATGCCTCCAGGATCCCGCGTCGCCAGCCCTCCAGGGCGCCCCAGCCGTGCCCGTCCATGAGGGCCTGGAGGTGACGCCGCGAGGCCAGCAGGCCCTCGGGGATGTCCAGCGCCCGGGCCTGCGTCGCCACCGCCTCCTGCAGTGCCCGCAGGCGCGCCTTGTCGGTCTCGGCGGGCGCCTGCGCCAACGGGATGTCCGCCTCCGCCGCATCCACCGGGCGGTGGAGGAGGTCGAACAGCGCCCCACGGTCGCGCCGCGGCGCCTTCGGATGCGCATCGAGCACCGCGTTGAAGGCGCGCAGGTCGGCGGGCGGACGCCGGGCCAGGGTCAGCGCCAGCTCGCCGTCGAGGATCCAGTTCTTCGGTCGGTCCTGGCTGCGCGCGCGCGCCTCCCGCCATCGCAGCAGGCGGTAGAGACGGCGCTGGCCGTCCGGGTCCAGCATCTGCGCGCTGCGCACGGCGAGGTGCGGCCAGCGCTCCGGCTCGTCGCGCACCGCCTGGGCGACCATGCGCGCGCAGTCGGCCTCCAGCCAGTCGAGGCGGCCCAGGGCCTCCAGGCGGTCGCGCAGCGCGGCGTGCACGGCATGCAGGTGGAGGACATCGTCCGCGGCGTAGTCGAGCTGGGCGGGGCTGAGCGGGCGGCGCAGCCAGTCGGAGCGCGTCTCGCCCTTGGCCAGGACGGTCCCGGTCACGGCCTCGACCAGGCGCTGGTAGCTGAGCCCTGCGCCGAGGCCGGCAAGGGCGGCGGCGGTCTGGGTGTCGAACAGCGGCGAGGGCGGCGCGCCGCAGACGTGGGTGAGCACGTGCAGGTCCTCGCTCGGGCTGTGCATCAGCTTGAGCACGCCCGGGTCGGCCAGCCACGGCCCCAGGACGGCGGTCATGCCCTCGACCAGGGGATCGACGAGCAGCACCTCGCCCGGCACGGCCAACTGCACCAGGGCCAGTTGCGCATACCAGGTGCGCTCGCGGACGAACTCGGTATCCAGGGCGACCGGGCCGGCGCCGCGCCAGGCGGCGAGGCGGTCGGCGAGCATGCGGGGGGTGTCGATCCAGTGGTTCACGCGGTCTTCGTGCGGTTGCGGGGCTGCGCACCTTAGCCTAACGTCGCACCGCCGCGGGACCGGGACGCCCCGCGACGCCGCGCCCCCAACGACCCCGACGCCTATCAACGCTCGCTTCCAACGTCTCTGGCTGCCGTTCGTGCTGCTCCTCGCCGCCTGCGGGCGCGAGGAGGCACCGCGTGCGCCCACGGAACCCGCCACGGCCGCGACGGGGCGGCAGGCGACGCCCGCGGAACGCGACGACCCCGTGCCCACGGACCCCGTGGCGGCGGCGCAGCGCGCCTCGGCGCCCGCCCCGGAGCGCACCTGGGAACCCCGCGCGCTGGCGCTGGACGCCGAGGAGATCGAAGCCACGCTGGCGCGAGCCCGTGCCGCCGAGGAGGCGGGGGTGCTCGTCGAAGGCGATGCGCCGCCTGCCGATGCGGATGCCGGCATGGATGCGGCGGATGCGGCGGATGCGGATGTCGAGGCCGCGGCGGACGCCGCGGAGGCCGGGGCCGCCCCGGCCGAGGCCGAGGAGGCACCCGCGCTTCCCGCGCTGGATCTCTATCTGGCCGTGCTCCGCGCGGATCCGGAGAACGCCGCCGCGCGCGAGGCGGTCGAGGCGCTGGCCGGCAGGATCGTCGAGCGCGGACGGGAAGCGATCGCCGCGGGACGGCTGGCCGACGCGGCCTATGTCGCCGCCCTGCTGCGCGGGCTGCCGGCGGGCATCGCCGATGCCGAGCGCGAGGCCTACGCCGACGCGCTCGACGAGGCCAACGTGCTGGCGGGCGAGGTCGCCCGGGGCGAGGCATTGCGGCGGGAGGGCAGGGTGCTCGAACCGGCCGACGAGAACGCCGCGGCGGTCTTCCGCGCCGTGCTCGCGCAGGCGCCTGCGCATGTCGGCGCCCTGGCCGGCGTCGCCCGCATCCAGGATGCGCTGATCGCCGAGGCGGATGCTGCCGCGGCCGAAGGCGACTACGCCCTGGCCGAGCGCCGGCTCAGCGAGGCCGATGCCGTGCTGCCCGGGCAGCAGCGCGTGCAGGATGCGAGCGTTCGCATCGTCGAGGCGCGCCAGCGGCGCGCCGTGGTGCTGGCGGAGGAGATCGAGACGGCGCTCGCGGCCCTGGAGCTGGAGCGTGCGCAGGAACTGCTCGAGGCCTATGCGGCGGCGAGCACGCGCGCGGCGGGCGTCAACCGGCTGCGCGAGCGGATCGAGACTGCGCGCCGCTACGGCCACTTCGACGCCGGACAGGGCGTCCGCGACCCGCTCCAGATCGGCGGCAGCGGGCCCGAGCTGGTCGTGGTGCCCTGGGGCAGCTTCCGCATGGGCTCGTCGCGCAACGAGCCGGGCCACGACCCGAACGAGGCGCCGCAGCACACGGTCGAGTTCGCGCGCGGCTTCGCCGTGTCGGTCGCGCCCATCACCGTGGCCGAGTTCCGGCGCTTCAGCGAGGCGACCGGCTACATCGGCACGGCGCAGGCCCGTGGCGCCTCGGTGGTCTACAACGAGCGCAGCGGCAGCCTGGTCGAGCGGCGCGGCGTCGACTACCGGCACGACCATGCGGGCGCGCGCGCCGACCCGGACCTGCCGGTGGTGCACGTCTCCTGGCTGGACGCCTCGGCCTACGCCGACTGGCTGTCGCAGCAGACCGGCCAGCGCTACCGGCTGCCCAGCGAGGCGGAGTACGAATACATGCTCCGCGCGGGTTCCGATACGCGTTATCCCTGGGGCGACGCGCTGCCCGAGCGGGTGGTGGGCAACCTGCCCGGCGACGGCGACGAATCCCCCACCCGGCGCGGGTGGGGCAACGCCTTCCCGAACTACGCGGACGGCTTCTGGGGGCTGGCGCCGGTACGCAGCTTCGAGGCCAACGCCTTCGGGCTCTACGACATGGTCGGCAACGTCTCGGAATGGACCGAGGACTGCTGGCACGACAGCTACCGGCGGGCGCCGCGGGACGGCAGCGCGTGGGTGAATCCGGGCTGCGCACGGCGCGTGGTCCGCGGCACCTCCTGGGCGAGCTCGCCGGACGAGGCGCGCTCGGCCTATCGCATCGCTTCCCCGGCCGAGGCGACCAACGCCCGGCTCGGGTTCCGGGTGGTCCGGGAGATCTGAGCCGCGCTGCGGCGCGACACCTTGCGCGCTGCGGCAGCGGCAGGCGGCGGGGCACGAAAAAGGGCCCCGCAGGGCCCCTTTCCGGTTCCGCGGCAGGCGCTCAGCGGCCGCGCGGCTTGGTCTCGTCGCGGGGCTTGGTGCCCGGCGGCGTGTTCATCGTCCCGAGCAGGCCCTGCTGGAAGTTCTTCCACATGTCCATGTTCCGCTCGGTGAGCTGGTTGAGCATGCTCCACGGCGTCTGCCCGAGCATGGTGTTGAGCTGCGAGCGGAACTGCTGCTGCTGGTCCAGGAACAGCTGCATGCTGCGCTCCAGGTAGCTGCCCATGAAGCCCTGCAGCGAATCCCCGTAGAAGCGGATGATCTGGCTCAGCACCTGGGTGCTCAGCATCGGCTGGCCGTCCTGCTCGTGCTCGGCGATGATCTGCAGCAGGACGGGGCGGGTCAGGTCCTCGCCCGAGCGCGCATCCCGGACCTCGAACTCCTCGTTGTCCACGATGAGCTGGCGGACGTCCTCGAGCGTGATGTAGCTGGAGATCTCCGTGTCGTAGAGGCGACGGTTGGGGTACTTCTTGATGATGCGGGTCTTTGTTGCCATGCGGCAGACTCAGCGTTGCGGTGATGCTGCGCAGCATGGCGCAGCATTCCCCCCGTCGCAACCTGCCCCTTGGGGCAGGCGCCGCCTCACCAACCCATGTAATGTCCGCCGTTTGCGGAGAGGTTGGTGCCGGTGATCCAGCCGGCCTCGTCCGGTACGAAGAAGGCCACCGCGTAGGCGATCTCCTCGGGGTTGCCCAGGCGCCCGGTCGGGATCTGGGCGACGATCTTGGCCCGCACCTCCTCCGGTACCGCCATCACCATGTCGGTGGCGATGTAGCCGGGGGAGACCGTGTTGACGGTGATGCCGAAACGCGCGTTCTCCTGCGCCAGCGAGATGGTGAAGCCGTGCATGCCGGCCTTGGCCGCGGCGTAGTTGGCCTGCCCGTACTGGCCCTTCTGCCCGTTGATCGAGCTGATCTGCACGATCCTGCCCCAGCCGCGGGCGCGCATGCCCTCGATCACGGGGCGGGTGACGTTGAAGCAGGAATTGAGGTTGGTGTCGATGACCTCGCGCCACTGCGTCGCGGTCATGCGGTGGAAGGTGGTGTCGCGGGTGATGCCGGCGTTGTTGATGAGGATGTCGACCGGGCCGACGCGCGCCTCGATCTCGCGCACCATGGCCTCCGCCGACGCGGGGTCGGCCACGTCGCCCGGCACCAGCTCCACCTCGATGCCGGCGGCGCGCTGCGCGGCCTGCCAGGCTTCCGCGCGGGCACGGTCGCGGTAGTTGCTCACCACCCGGTGGCCCATGCCGGCCAGCTTGCGGCAGATGGCGGTGCCGATGCCGCCGGTGCCGCCGGTGACGAGTGCGACGCGTGACTCCATGGTGTTCCTCCCTGTGCGGCCGTCCGGGCCGGCCCTCGGTTTCTGCGCTGCCGGCGTCGCCGGCGGCCTGCGATCCTAGCGGCCTTTGGCGTCTCCGGGCGACCGCGTCGGCGTTTCCGGCGCCCTTGCCGCGGTCGCGGGGATGCGCCGCGGATCGAAGGCGGCACGCGCCGCGTCGAGGGTGCGCGCGACGCTCGTCGCGCCGGCGAGGGCCGCCGGGGGCTGGCCGAGGAAGGTCCACGCGGCGCGCAGCGCGGGCAGCGGGTCGGCGGCGTCCACCGGGAGCGCCGCCAGCGACTTGCCGAGCTTGCGCCCTGCCGCGTCCACCGCCAGCGGCAGGTGCGCGTAGCGCGGCGCGGGCAGCCCGAGCCGCTGCTGCAGGTGGATCTGGCGCGGCGTCGAGTCGAGCAGGTCCGCGCCGCGCACCACGTCGGTGATGCCCTGGGCGCCGTCGTCGACCACGACGGCCAGCTGGTAGGCCCAGTGGCCGTCCGCGCGCAGCAGCACCACGTCGCCGTCCTCGCGCAGGAGGTTGCGGGCGACGCGGCCCTGGATGGCGTCGTCGAAGGCGATCTCCGCGTCGGGGGCGCGCAGGCGGATCGCGCGTCGCCCGCGCGTGGCGTCCGCCACGCAGGCGCGGTGGATCCCGCCGGTGGCGGCGACCGCGCTGCGACTGCAGCCGCAGGCGAAGGCGTCGCCCTGGGCCTGCAGCCGCGCGAGCGCCTCGGCGTAGAGCGCATGGCGCTCGCTCTGCCGCACCACCGGCTCGTCCGGAACCAGGCCGAAGCCGGCGAGCGTGCGCAGCTGGAGCGCCGCGGCGCCCGGAACTTCCCGCGGCGGATCGAGGTCCTCGATGCGGACCAGCCAGGTGCCGCCGTGGTGCCGCGCGTGCAGCCAACTGCCGAGCGCCGCCACCAGCGACCCGAAGTGCAGCGGTCCGGTGGGGGAGGGCGCGAAGCGGCCGCGGTAGCGCCGCCCGGGTGCCGCGCTCGCGCTCATGCCGGTCTCCGAATCATGCGCGACATGATCTTGAATTCCTGGGACGGTCACCAATCTAATCGTAGGATTGTCCGCATCACGCTTCTTCAGGAGTTGTCATCGTCATGTTCAAACGCATCGCTCTCTTCCTTGCGACCAATCTGGCGGTGCTGGCCTTGCTCAGCATCGTCATGGCCGTTCTGCAGGGCGTGTTCGGTGTCAGCTTCGCCGGCAACAGCGGCCTGCTGCTCTTCGCCGCGCTGTTCGGCTTCGGCGGCGCCTTCATCTCGCTGGCGCTCTCGAAGTGGTCGGCCAAGCGCGCCACCGGCGCCCAGGTCATCACCGAGCCGCGCACCGAGGTCGAGCGCTGGCTGGTGGAGACGGTCCGCCGCCAGGCCGAGATGGCCGGCATCGGCATGCCCGAGGTCGCCATCTACGACGCACCGGAGATCAACGCCTTCGCCACCGGCATGAACCGCAACAACGCGCTGGTCGCGGTCTCCACCGGGCTGCTGCGCTCGATGAGCCGCGACGAGGCCGAGGCGGTGATGGCGCACGAGGTCAGCCACGTCGCCAACGGCGACATGGTGACCATGGCGCTGATCCAGGGCGTGCTCAACACCTTCGTCATCTTCCTCGCGCGCATCGTCGGCCGCGTCATCGACTCGGCGCTGAGCGGCAACCGCGACGGCGGCCCGAGCTTCTTCTACTTCATCATCGTGCTCGTGCTGGACATGATCTTCGGCCTGTTCGCCTCGATGATCGCGATGTGGTTCAGCCGCCACCGCGAGTTCCGCGCCGATGCCGGTGCGGCCCAGCTCGCCGGGCGCCACAAGATGATCGCCGCCCTCGAGCGGCTGGCGCAGAACCACGGCCAGAGCACGCTGCCGAACCAGATCCAGGCCTTCGGCATCTCGGGCGCGGTCAGCCACGGCATGAAGCGCCTGCTGATGAGCCACCCGCCGCTGGCGGAGCGCATCGCTGCGCTGAAGAACGCGCCGCTGGACACCGATGCGGTGCGCCAGGGCGTGATCAGCTGACGGCGGCGGCATACGCCGGAACGCGGAAGGGGCGGCTCCACGGGGCCGCCCCTTCTTCTTTTCCGCGCTGCGCCCGGGCCGTCGCCCCGCGCTCAGCCGAAGTCGTAGTTCATCACCGGCCCGGCCGGTGCGAGGAAGTGGCCTTCGACGTAGTCGATGCCGGTCGAGAACAGCGCCGCCATGCAGGCCGCGTCCTCGACGAACTCCGCCACGGCAAGCTTGCCCGCCTCATGCGCGCGGTCCGCGATCTCGCGGAGCTTGGCCTGGTTCTCGGCGTTCTTCGGCAGGTCCTGCACGAAGCTGCGGTCGATCTTGAGGAAGCCCGGGTCCAGGTGGTTGAGGAGGTGGAAGGAGTTCAGCCCCGCACCGAACTGCTCCAGGGCGAGCCCGCAGCCCAGCCCCTTCAGGCCGGCCTGGAAGTCCTGGGTCGCGCGCAGCGAGGTGAAGGCCTTGGCCTCGGGGATCTCGAAGACGAGCTGGCCGCCTTCCACGCCGTGCCGCGCGAGCGTCTCGCCGATGAAGGCGGGCAGCTTCGGGTCGTGGATCGACGCCTGCGTGACCTTCACGAACAGCGTCGGCCTGCGGTCGCGGCCCTTGAGTTCGGCCGCGGCGGCGATCGCATGCTCGATCACCCAGCGGTCGATCTGCTCCAGCAGGCCGTGCTCCTCCGCGATGCCGAGGAAGGTGCCGGGCTGGATCAGCTCGTTGCCGTGCGAGAGCAGGCGCAGCAGCACCTCGTAGTTCTCGCCCGGCTCGCCGGTCAGGCTGATGATCGGCTGGTAGTGCAGGACGAAGCCCTCCTCGACCAGCGCCTTGCGGAGGCGTTCCACCCAGGCGCGCACGCGCTCTTCCTCCGCGCGGTCGACCGCGCCCGGGTCGTAGATCTCGACGCGGTTGCCGCCGGCGGCCATGGCGCCCTGCACGGACTGGGTGGCCTTGGCGAGCACCTGCTGCACGGTCGCGATGCGTTCGCTGATCTGGACGCCGCCGACGCTGACGGTGAGGGTCAGCGAGCGGTTGCCGGCCTCGACGATGTGGCCTTCGAACGCGCTGCGGACCAGTTCCGCCAGCCGTGCGCTCTCGCTGTGGTCGCAGCGCGTGCACAGCACCGCGAAGCCGTGGTCGGTGAAGCGGGCGGCCACGTCCTGCTCGCGCAGCACCGTGCGCAGCCGCTCGGCCAGTGCCGCGAGCAGGGTGTCGGCGTGGGCGAGGCCGATGTCCGACAGGGCGGTGGCGTAGTGATCGGGCTCGACCAGCAGCAGCGCCTGGTCGCCGCGCCCCGCGGCCGCGGCCGCGACGGCGTCCTCGAGCACGGAGAGGAAGTGGCTGCGGTTGAACAGGTCGGTGACCTGGTCGCGCTGGCGCAGCGCATCGAGCTCGCGCGCCACGTCGGGGTCCACCGTCTGCTGGCGGAACACGATCTGCAGGCAGGACTCGCCCTCGTAGGTCGCCTGGGCGAACTCGATGATCGCGTCGAAGCTGCTGCCGTCGGCCCGCTGCGCGACCAGCTCGACGCTGCGCGGCGGGGTCTCGCCGCGCGAGAGCTGCTTGAGCAGCTGCTTGAATTCCTCGGCGTGCGAGGGGGCGATCGCGTCCAGCAGCGGCAGGCCCTCGATCTCCTCGAAGTCGACGTAGCCGAACATCTCGAGGTAGGCCTCGTTGGCGCGGATGTGCATGCCCTCGTGCACGTAGGCGATGGGGTCGCGCGAGGAGGCGATCAGCGCATCGCAGCGGCGCTCGCTCTCGCGCAGCGCGGCCTCCAGCCGGCGCACCGAGCGGCGCAGGACGAGGTCGTCGAAGGTCTGGCGCACCACCTGGAGCAACTGCTCCGGGTTGCCGCGCAGGGCCACGCTGCGGGCGCCGGCCCCGAGGGCGTCGATCAGGACCGTCTCGTCCAGCCGGTCCACGCTCGCGAGCACCGGCACGTCCTTGCCGCTGGCGTTGACCACCTGGACCACGCTCGCGAACGGGATCTGGACCGCGTCGCGGCACGCGAGCACGAGGTCGACGGGGAGTTCGTTGAGTTGCCGCGCCAGCTCCTCGACCGACTCCGGACGCATCGGGCGGACGGCGATGCCGCCGTTGCGCAGGAGGCTGATGAACTGTTCCGCATCCTCCAGCCTGTCCTCGACGAAGAGCAGGCGGATCACGGTGTCTGTCTGCGGCATGCCGGTTCCATTTGGGCTGCTGCCGGCGGGCGTGCCGGCGATGAGGGGAAGCTCGAATCGCGGGTCGCCGTTCTACACGATCGTTCCGGGCGCGGCCAGCGGGGCGCGTCAGAGCGGTCGCTTGCCCGGGTCGCCGGCGACCTCGCGGACCAGCCGCGGCACCAGGTAGCCGGGAAGCCGCGCGGCCAGCGCGCCGTGCAGGGCGCGGGCGCGCGCCTCCTCGACCTCGAAGTGCGCGGCGCCGGCGACGCGGTCCAGCTGGTGCAGGTAGTAGGGCAGGATCCCCGCCTCGAAGCCCCGGGTGGAGAGCGCGGCGAGGCTGTCGACGTCGTCGTTGACCCCGCGCAGCAGGACCGCCTGGTTGAGCACGACGCTCCCGGCCTCCCGCAGCCGCGCGACCGCGGCGGCGACGCCGGCATCGATCTCGTTGGCGTGGTTGGCGTGCAGCACCGTGACCGTCGGCCAGGGCAGGGCGCCCAGCCAGGCGCAGAACGCCTCGTCGATGCGCTCCGGCAGCACGACCGGCAGGCGCGTGTGCAGGCGCAGGCGCCGCAGGTGAGGGATGCCGGCCAGCGCCCCGGTCAGCTCCGCCAGCTTGTGCGTCGCCAGCGAAAGCGGGTCGCCGCCGGAGAGCAGCACTTCCTCGATGCTCGGGTCCGCGGCGATGTAGTCGATCGCCTCGCGCCAGCCGCCGGCCGCGGCCGTGTCGCTGGCGTAGTCGAAGTGGCGCCGGAAGCAGTAGCGGCAGTGCACGGCGCAGCTGCCGGTGGCCACCAGCAGTGCGCGTCCCGCGTACTTGTGGAGCACGCCGGTGGCGCTGCGCGCGGCGGCATCGCCCACGGCGTCGAAGGCGAAGCCGGGCACCACGCGTTCTTCGTCGATCACGGGGAGGACCTGCCGCAGCAGCGGATCGTCGGGGTCGCCGTGGCGCATCCGCGCGACGAAGCCGGCCGGCACGCGCAGCGGGAACTGCGCCGCCGCGGCGTCCGAGATCCGGTCGGCGAGCGCGGCCAGCCCCAGCTGGCGGAGGAGTTCGCGCGGGTCGCGCACCGCATCGCGCCAGAGCGCCTGCCAGCCGCCGCCCCGGGCCAGCGCCGGCACCGCGCCGCCGCCGTCCGCAGACGCGGAAGCGGGAGGGCAGACGCTGGGGTTCGCGGTTATCATGGGCAATTCTTTCTTCGGCTGGTCCTGCAGCCGCACAGTCTATCCGCCGCGGGCGGTCACAACCTTACGGAGCGAGTCACGCATGGCCAGTTACGGCATGAACGATGTCAAGAACGGGATGAAGATCCTGGTCAACAACGAGCCCTGCGTCATCACCGATACCGAGTACGTGAAGCCGGGCAAGGGCCAAGCCTTCACCCGCGTCAAGTACCGCAACATCAAGTCCGGCCGCGTGGTCGAGCTGACCATGAAGGCCACCGACTCGCTCGAGGCCGCCGACGTGGTCGACACCGACATGCAGTTCCTCTACTCGGACGGCGAGTTCTGGCACTTCATGAACCCCGAGAGCTTCGAGCAGGTGCAGGCCGACGAGGCCGGCGTCGGCGACGCGAAGAAGTGGCTCAAGGGCGAGGAGGACTGCGTGGTGACCCTCTGGAACGGCACCCCGATCACCGTGCAGCCGCCGAACTTCGTCGAGCTCAAGATCGTCGAGACCGACCCCGGCGTCCGCGGCGACACCTCGGGCGGCGGCGGCAAGCCGGCCAAGCTCGAGACCGGCGCCGTCGTGCGCGTGCCCCTGTTCGTCGGCCAGGACGAGGTGATCCGGGTCGATACCCGCAGCGGCGAGTACGTCAGCCGCGTGAAGTGATCCCCGCGCTCCGCGGCCCCGTCCGCGGAGCCGCCTGTCCGGCCGAGCCGGCCGGCAGGCCGCAGCAGCACCGTCCGGCGCCGGCGCCCGCCGCCCGGCGGTCGTACCGGCAGCCAGCCACCAGACGAGGCACACGATGAGCCACCCCGCCGCACCGCCCGAGACCTGCGACCTGCTGATCGAGGCGGGCTGGGTGGTCCCGGTCGAACCGCACGCCGTCGTGCTGGAAGACCACGCGGTGGCCGTGCGCGACGGCGCCATACTCGCGGTGCTGCCCGTCGCCGAGGCGAGGCAGCGCTACGCGCCGGCCGAGCGGGTCTCGCGGCCGGGCTCCGCGCTTGTCCCTGGCCTGGTCAACGCCCACGTCCACAATCCGATGACCCTGCTGCGCGGGGTCGCCGACGACCTGCCGCTGATGGTGTGGCTCAAGGAGCACATCTGGCCGGTGGAAGGGCAGGTGATCGGGCCGGAGTTCGTCGGCGACGGCATCGCGATCGCCATCGCCGAGATGCTGCGCGGCGGCACCACCTGCTGCAACGAGAACTACTTCTTCCCCGACGTCGCCGCGGCGACCTATGCGCGCCACGGCTTCCGCGCGGTCGTCGGCCTGCCCGTGATCGACTTCCCCACGGCCTGGGCCGCATCGCAGGACGAGTACTTCGCCAAGGCGCTGGAGGTGCACGACAACGTGCGCGCCGACGCGCTGGTCGATACCGCCTTCGTGCCGCACGCGCCGTACAGCGTCGCCGATTCGGCCTTCGAGCGGATCCGCGTGCTGGCCGACCAGCTCGACATCCAGATCCACCTGCACGTGCACGAGACCGCGACCGAGGTCGCCGACGCGCTCGCCCGCCACGGCAGCCGCGAGATCGCGCGGCTCGACCGCCTCGGGGTCTATACCGACCGCCTGATCGCCGTGCACATGACCCAGCTCACCGACGCGGAGATCGCGCTCACCGCCGAGCGCGGGGTGTCGGTGGTGCACTGCCCGGAATCCAACCTCAAGCTCGCCTCGGGCTTCTGCCCGGTCGAGGCGCTGCGCCGCGCCGGGGTGAACCTGGCGCTCGGCACCGACGGCCCTGCGAGCAACAACGACCTCGACATGTTCGGGGAGATGCGCACCGCCGCCCTGCTGGCGAAGGCCGTGGCGGGCGATGCGGCCGCGCTGGACGCGGCGACCACCCTGCGCATGGCGACCCTGGGCGGCGCGCGCGCGATGGGGCTGGACGCCCGCATCGGCTCGATCGAGCCGGGCAAGCGCGCCGACCTCGCCCTGGTGCGCATGGACACCATCGAGACCATGCCGCTCTACAACGTCGTCTCGCAGCTGGTCTACGCGACCGGGCGCCACCAGGTCAGCGACGTGTGGGTGGACGGCCGGCGCCGGCTCGAGGACGGCCGCCTCACCGACATGGACACGGCGGCGCTGCTGGCCTCGGCGTGGGAATGGGGCGCACGCATCGCCGGCATCCGCCGCGGCGCCGGCACGGAGACGGCATGATGGAGACCCGACAGGCACCCCTGCCGGCCCTGCGCAACGCGGACCAGGCCGAACTCGACCGTTTCGCCGAACTCGCCAGCCGCTGGTGGGATCCCGAGGGGCCGCAGCAGCCGCTGCACGTGCTCAATCCGCTGCGGCTGGACTACATCCGCGCGCAGGCGCCGGTCGAGGGCAGGGCGGTGCTCGACGTCGGTTGCGGCGGCGGCCTGCTCTCCGAGGCGCTGGCGCGTGCCGGTGCGCGCGTCACCGCGCTCGACCTCGCCCCCGAACTGATCGACGTCGCCCGCCTGCACCTGCTGGAGGCGCGCCAGACGCAGCCGGACCTGCAGGTCGAGTACCTGCTGACCTCGGTGGAACAGCTGGCCGAGGAGCGCCCGGGCACCTTCGACGTCGTCTGCTGCATGGAGATGATCGAGCACGTGCCCGATCCCGGGTCGGTCGTCGCCGCCTGCGCGCGCCTGCTGCGGCCGGGCGGGACGCTGGTGATGTCCACCATCAACCGCACGCCCGCGGCCTTCGCCCTCGCCATCGTGGGCGCCGAGTACGTCGCGCGGCTGCTGCCGCGCGGCACCCACCGCTACGCGCAGTTCGTCCGCCCGAGCGAGCTGGCGGCCTGGATCCGCGCCGCGGGCCTGCAGGCCGACGACGTTACCGGCGTGCTCTACGACCCGGTGCGTCGCCGTGCCTCGCTGTCCTCGCTGACCGCGGTCAACTACATGGCGGCCGCGCACAGGCCGGCATGAGCCCGCGCATCGCACCGCTGGTGCTGTTCGATCTCGACGGCACCCTGCTCGACACCGCGCCCGACCTGGCCGCGGCGGTGAACCGGGTGCTCGCCGACCTGGGGCGACCGGCGGTGCCCGAGTCGCTGCTGCGCCCGCGGGTCTCCAAGGGCGGCCGCGCACTGCTCGCGACGGCGCTTCCGGACCTGGACGAGGCCGCGCGCGACGCGCTGATTCCCCCCTTCCTGGCCCACTACGCCGCCGACATCGCGTCGGGCACCCGGCCGTATCCGGGCATGGAGGCGGCGCTGGCGCGCATCGACAGGGCCGGCAGTCGCTGGGGCATCGTGACCAACAAGCCCGAGGGACTGGCGCGCGCCCTCGTCGCGCGCATCGGCTGGAGCGCCCGCTGCGCGGTCCTGGTCGGCGGCGACACGCTGCCGGTGCGCAAGCCCGATCCTGCGCCGCTCCTGCATGCGGCGCGGCTCGCCGGCGCGGCGCCGGGCGACTGCGTCTACGTCGGCGACGACGCGCGCGACGTCCTGGCCGCACGCGCCGCGGGCATGCCTTCGGTGGCCGCGCTGTGGGGCTACCGCGACGCCGACGAGGACCCGGTCCTGTGGCAGGCCGACCGCTACGCGCAGGACCCGTTCGCGCTCGACGACGCGCTGCTCGCGGCGGCGGTGCCGGCGTGAGCGCCGCAGGCGAGCAGGCCTTCGCGGGCTTCGTGGCGAAGTGGCACGCGCGCGAGCCCGAGATGCGCGTGGGCGAGGTGTTCTGCCCGCCGCCGCAGCGCACCGTCTTCCGCGCCTGGGGCGCGCTCCAGCACGAACTGCGTGAGGCGGTCTTCGAACTCAGCGACCCCAACGTCGCCATGGCCAAGAGCGGCTGGTGGGCCGAGGAGCTGCTCGCGCTGGCGCAGGCGCGCCCACGCCATCCGGTCACCCAGGCCCTGGCCGAGGCGGGCGGGGTGCCGTGGGCGCCGCTGGCCGGCGCGCTGATCGAGACCGTGCAGGTCGATGCGCGTCCTGCCGGGCGCGAGGCCGCGTTCGCCGACGTGCAGGCGCTCGCCGCGGCGCTGGCGGATGCCGAGGCCGTCCTGTTCGGCGGCGCTGCCGCGGACGCGGACGCACGCGATGCGGTCGCCACACACCTTCTGGCGCAGCGCCTGCTGGTGGGCGTCGGCAGCGAGGACCGCGGGCGGATCCCGATGCATCTGCAGGCGCGCCACGGCCTCACCGGCGCGCAGCTGGCGGAGGAGGGCGGGGCGCCCGCGCGCCGCGACTGGGCCGGAGAGCTGATCGAGGCCCTGCCTGCACGCCTGCCGCAGGCGCCGCTCTACCGCAGGCTGCGCGCCGCGGCGGATCGCGGCCGCCTGCGCCGTGCGGCTGCCGGGCGCGCGGATGCGCCGGCGCACCCGCTGGCGGCCCTGCTGCGCAGCTGGCGCGCCGCGCGCGCCGGGGCGCGCTGAGGCGGCCGGCGGCTCAGTTCCCGGTCCGCTCCAGGACCAGCAGCGGATCGACGCGCACGTCGAACCAGTTCATGCCCCAGTGCAGGTGCGGCCCGGTGGCCCGCCCGGTCGCGCCGACCGCGCCGAAGACCTGCCCCTGCTCGACCCGGTCGCCCATGGCGACGTCGATGCGCGAGAGGTGCAGGAAGTTGGAGCTCACGCCGAAGCCGTGGTCGATGACCACGGTGCCGCCGGTGAGGTAGAGGTCGGGGTCGGCGAAGGTGACGATGCCCGCCGCCGGCGCCTTCACCGGGGTGCCGGTGGGCGCTGCGATGTCCATTCCCGAGTGCGGCGAGCCCGGCCTGCCGTTGTAGACGCGCTGGTTGCCGAAGCGCCCGCTGATCCGGCCTTCCACCGGCCAGATGAAGGGCCGCGCGAAGTCGGTGCGGTCGTCGTCGCGCGTGCGCGCCGCGGCGACGCGTGCCTGCTCGCGGCGGATCCGCTCGGCGATGGCCGGCGGCGGCTCGACCGTCGCCGGCGGCACGCCGTCCACCCGCTGCACGGGCCAGTCGCGGGGCGCGATGGCGATGCGCACGGTCTCGCTCGTGCCTGTGGGCGGCGTCACGCGGACCTCCACGTGCCCGCTGGCGTCGCGACCGATCCCGAACACCACCGTGCCCCAGGGGCTGACGCGGAGGCTCCGCCCGGCGTGCTCGACGCGGCTGCCCTGGGGCACGCGGCCGAACACCAGCGCGCCCTGCGAGGCCGTCGCGGGGAAGGTGACCGCCCCGGTCCGTGCCGCCGCCTCGGCCCGCGCGGGCGCCACGGGCGCCGCGGCCGTGCCGGCGAGGGCCAGCGCGCAGATCAGCAGCAGCCGGCTCATCGCGCGAAGGTCAGCCGCTGCCCGCGCGGCGCCCCCACCAGGCCGCTGCCGTCCCAGGCCAGCTCGCCGTTGACGAAGGTCGCGGCGACGCGCGAGCGGAAGGTGGTGCCCTCGAAGGGCGACCAGCCGCACTTGGAGAGCACGTCCTCGCGGCGCACGGTGAAGGGGTCGTCCTGGCGCACCAGCACGAGGTCGGCCCAGTAGCCCTCGCGCAGGAAGCCGCGCTCGGCCACGTCGAACAGGAGCGCCGGCGCATGCGCGAACTTGTGCACCACGCGCGCCACGTCGAAGCGTCCGGCATGCACGTGCTCCAGCGCCGAGACCAGGGCGTACTGCACCAGCGGCAGCCCGGACGGCGCGCGCGTGTAGGGGTTCTGCTTCTCGTCCCAGGTGTGCGGCGCGTGGTCGGTGGCGAGCACGTCGATCACGTCCTCCGCCACCGCGCGGATGAGCGCCTCGCGGTCGGCCTCGTCCTTGATCGCCGGGTTGCACTTGATCTGGTGGCCCAGGCGCGCGTAGTCCGGCCGCGCGAAGTGCAGGAAGTGCACGCAGGTCTCGGCGGTGATGCGCTTGCCCTCGATGGGCCCTGCCTCGAACAGCCGCAGCTCGTCCGCCGTGGAGATGTGCAGCACGTGCAGGCGGGTGCCGTGCCGGCGCGCCAGGGCGATGGCCAGTTCCGTCGACTTCAGGCAGGCCTCGCGCGAACGGATGTCGGGATGGCACTCGGGCGGGATGTCCTCCCCGTAGCGGGCCACGTACTCCGCCTGCAGGGCGTCGATGGTCGGCGTGTCCTCGCAGTGGGTGATGATCGGGGTCGGCGCCTCGCGGAAGATGCCGTCGAGCACCTCCGGGTCGTCCACCAGCATGTTGCCGGTGGATGCGCCCATGAACACCTTGATGCCCGGCGCGGTCTTCGGGTCGAGCGTGCGGACCGCGTCGAGGTTGTCGTTGCTCGCGCCGAGGTAGAAGCCGTAGTTGCCCCAGGCGCGGCCGGCCGCCATGGCGTACTTGTCCGCCAGCGCCTGCGCGTCGAGGGTCGGCGGGCGCGTGTTCGGCATGTCCATGAAGCTGGTCAGGCCGCCGGCCACGGCCGCCGCGGACTCGCTGGCGATGTCGCCCTTGGCGGTGAGGCCCGGCTCGCGGAAGTGCACCTGGTCGTCGATCATGCCGGGCAGCAGCCAGGCGCCGGCCGCGTCCGTCACGGTCTCGCCCTCGCGCGCGGACAGGCCGCTGCCGATGGCCTCGATGCGCCCGTCGCGGATGCGCAGGTCGCCCTCGAACTCGCGCCCCTCGTTGACCAGCCGGGCGTTGACGATCAGTCGCTGCATGCGCACTTCCTTCTTTCTTCTCTGGGGGCGGCGCGGTCGCGTTCGCCGGGGGTGTCGAGGTCGGGGTAGCGGGATTCGGTGCCCGGCACCGGGTCGAAGCCGCCCGGGTGCAGCGGGTGGCAGCGCGCCAGCCGTCTTGCCGCGAGCGCGACGCCGCGTACCGCACCATGCGTCTCGATCGCCTCGCGGGCGTAGTCGGAGCAGCTGGGATAGAACCGGCAGCGGGTGCCGAGCAGAGGACTGATCAGCAGTTTGTAGCCGCGCAGGAAGACGACGAGGAGGGACTTCACGGGAACACGCGGAAGCGCGGGCAAGACTCGGCGGAAAGCGGTTGCCGCTGCGGAGTCACTAGGCTATAACACGCCGCCGCTGCGCCTCAAGGCGACGCGGGGTACGACAGTAAGGACCGTCGCGGCCGCAGCAACCGCTGCATGCCGCGCGACATGCGTGTCGGGCGGGCCGGAGGGTCGATCACCACACAGCCGAGGAACGCCCGACGTGGCCGTCAAGAAGAGCGCAACGAAAACCGCCAAGCCAGCCGCCGCGAAGACGACGCCGAAGAAGAGCGCGGCACCGGCAAAGACATCCACGAAGCCAGCGGCCACGACGGCGAAGAAGCCCGCCCCGAAGAAGGCGGCGCCCGCCAGGAAGGCCGCAGGCAAGACGGTCGCCAAACCGGCTCCCACGCCGGCGAAGGCGCCCGCCAAGAAGGCGGCGGCTCCGGCCGCCGCAGGGAAGAACGCAGTGAGCAAGACCGCAGCAAGCACGACCAAGGACAGCGGCAAGAAGGCCGCTCCCGCCAAGACCGCCCCGGCGAAGGCCGAGGCCAAGGGCGCCCGCGCCCGCGCCGCAGCGCCCGCCTCGCAGCGCGAGCCGGTGACCCTCCGTCCCGCGGCCGCGAACAACCAGCGCGTGACCCTTCCTCCGGGCTACAGGCCGTCGCCCGACGAGGAGTACATGAATCCGATGCAGCTGGAGTATTTCCGCCAGCGTCTGCTCAAGTGGCGCGACGACCTCGTCGAGGAGTCCAAGCAGACCATCGAGAACCTCAAGGAAGAAGTGCGCGACGTCGGCGACGAGGCCGAGCGGGCCACGCGCGAGACCGAGAACTCGCTCGAGCTGCGCACCCGCGACCGCTACCGCAAGCTGATCAACAAGATCGACAGCACCCTGCGCCGCGTCGACGACGGCAGCTACGGCTACTGCGTGGACACCGGCGAGGAGATCGGCCTGGAGCGGCTCGAGGCGCGCCTGACCGCGGAACGCACGATCGACGCGCAGGAGCGCTGGGAACACCTCCAGCGCCAGATGGGCGACTGAGGAAACCCGCCGCCCGCGCGATCCTGGAGAAGCCCCGCCCTGCGGGGCTTCTTCGTGTCGGCGCCTCCCCCGCGCAGGCGGATTCCGCCGCCGCCCGTCAGTACCACTCGAGCAGGGAGACGCCCAGGCCGACGTAGGTCGCCTTGTGGTTGTAGTCGATCAGGCTTTCCCCGTAGCCGTGGAAGACCTGCAGGTAGCCGTGGAGGGAGCCCCTGATCGGGTAGGTCCACTCCAGCTGCACCGCGCCACGCGACGCATCGCCGCCCTTGAGGGTGTGCCGCAGCAGCAGGGCCAGTTCCTGGTCGCCGAGCTGGCGGACGATCTGCAGCTCGCCGCGGCCGACGTAGTCGGCGATGTCCGGGTTGTCGTCGTCCTCGAAGCTCGACTCGCTGACGCGGCTCCACAGCCGCGGGGTCACCGTCCAGTCGCCGCGCTCGAAGCCGGCGTGCAGGATCACCCGGTTCCAGCTGCGCGAGAACGGGTCGCTGCGCCCGTTGGACTGGTGGTTGATGCCCAGGCCCAGCATCTGCCCGTGCCAGCCGAGCAGGTTGTAGCTGGTGCGGAAGGCGAGGATCGCCTCCGGCTCGTAGTTCGTCTCGCGGAACGGGCGGGAGGCGTCGGTGTTGAAGACCTGCCAGCGGGAGCTCTGGGTGTAGGCCAGCCAGAGGTCGCCCACGCCGCCGAACACGCCCTGCCAGGCCTTGGTCTTGAAGCTGACCTGGAACTTGGTCTCCAGGGCGTCGAGGTCCATCGGCTCCATCACCCGGTTGCGCGGGTTCGGGCTGTCGGGCGCGGCATTGGTGGCGCTGCTCCAGAACACCGGCAGCAGGTACACCGGGCGGTGGGCGCGGAAGTTGAAGATGCCGAGCCTGGACTCCGGTTCGAGCTCCCAGCGGCTGTCCAGGCGCGAGCCCCGGGCGGCGGCGGCGACCTCGGCGCGGGGACGCACCGCGAACAGGGTGTCGCGGTCGAGCGGCGGTGCGCTGCGGCGGGAGGTCTGGAGGCGCGGGTCGGGGCGGCCCAGCGCCTGGTCGTAGCAGGCGAGGCGGTCGGCATCGACGGTGATGGCCGTGCAGGCCTCCGGGGTTTCCGGGTCGGGCAGCTGCTGGGCGTGCGCGAGCGGGGCCAGGGCGAGGAGGGCGACGGGCAGGGGCCGGCGCGGCATGCGCATGAGCGTCTTCCGGTGAAGGGCGGGCGGAGCCGCGGCGGCGGCGCGGATCACTGTCCGAGGCGCGCGCGCGCCGTGTCCTGGATGTGCTGGAGCAGGGCGCCGAGCCCGTTGCTGCGGGTCGGCGACAGGTGGCGCGCCAGGCCGATGTCGGCGACGAAGCGCGGCGCCGTGTCCAGGATCTCCTGCGCGGGGCGCCCCGAGTACACCCGCAGGGCGAGGTAGATCAGGCCGGAGACGATGGCCGAGTCGCTCACCGCGCGGAAGTCGATGCGCGCGGCGTCGCCCTCGGCCACGATCCACACCATCGACTGGCAGCCGTGCAGGCGGTTCTCCTCGGTGCGCGCCTCCTCCGGGAAGGGCGGCAGCTTGCGGCCGAGGTCGATCAGGTACTGGTAGCGCTCCGACCAGTCGCCGAAGAAGCCGAATTCCTCGGCGATGGCGGCCTGCGCGGTGGCGGCGGTGGGTTCGGTAGGGAAGTCGGTCATCGGCTCACCCCGCCCGCTTCCAGCGCACGCCCTGCGGCGTGTCCTCGAGCAGCACGCCCTCGTCGGCGAGCTGCCGGCGGATGGCGTCGGCGCGGGCGAAATCCCGCGCCTTCTTGGCCGCCGCGCGCTCGTCGACCAGGGCCTGGATGCGCGCCTCGTCGCCGGCGTCGGCGCCGCGGGCGAACCAGGCCGCGGGCGACTGCTGCAGCAGGCCCAGGGCGCGTCCCGCCGCCACCAGCCGTGCGCCGAGTGCGCGGGCGGCCTCGGGGTCGGCGCTGCGGCGCGTCTCCGCCGCGATCTGCGCGATCTCGGCCAGGGCGTTCGGGGTGTTGAGGTCGTCGGCGATGGCGGCCTCGATGGTCTCGGGAATGGCGGTGCCGGCCGCGGCCTCGGGCTCCAGCCCGAGGTCGCGGAGCGTGCCGTAGAGCCGGTCCAGCGTGCGCACCGACTGCTCGATCAGTGCGTCCGACCAGTCGAGCGGCTGCCGGTAGTGGGCCGAGAGCAGGGCGTAGCGCAGCGCTTCGGGCGGGTGGGCGCGCACCAGGTCGTGGACCCGCTCGATGTTGCCGAGCGACTTGGACATCTTGGCGCCGCCGAAGGTCAGCATGCCGTTGTGCAGCCAGAACCGGGCGAAGGTGCGGCCGCCGTGGGCGCAGGTGCTCTGCGCGATCTCGTTCTCGTGGTGCGGGAACTGCAGGTCCACGCCGCCGGCGTGGATGTCGATGGTCTCGCCGAGATGGGCGGCGGCCATGGCCGAGCACTCGATGTGCCAGCCCGGGCGCCCGCGTCCCCAGGGCGAATCCCACCCGGGCAGGCCGTCGCCGGACGGCTTCCACAGCACGAAGTCGCCGGGGTCGCGCTTGTAGGGCGCCACCTCGACCCGGGCCCCGGCCAGCATCTCCTCGGGATCCCGCCCCGAGAGCCTGCCGTAGTCGGGGAAGCTCGCCACCGAGAACAGCACGTGGCCCTCGGCCGCGTAGGCGTGGCCGGCCTCGACCAGGCGCCCGATCATCGCGACGATGGCGTCGATGTTGCCGGTCGCGGTCGGCTCCAGGTCGGGCGGCGCCACGCCCAGCGCCGCCATGTCCTCGCGGTAGGCGGCGGCGAAGCGCTCGGTGATCGCGCCGATCGGGACGCCCTGGGCCTGCGCGGCCTGGTTGATCTTGTCGTCCACGTCGGTGATGTTGCGGGCGTACACCACCCGCGGGTAGCGCCGGCGGAGAGCCTCCACCAGCACGCCGAACACCACCGGGCCGCGCGCGTTGCCGATGTGCACGTAGTTGTAGACGGTGGGGCCGCACACGTAGAGCGTCACGCGGTCGGGGTCGGCGGGCCGGAACGGCTCGACCTGGCGCGAGAGGCTGTTGTGGAGGCGTAGCTGCATGGGCGGATGAATGGCGCGTGGCTGACCGCGCAGTCTAGCAAGCAACCGGCGCCGTTTAACGGAATCTAAAGCAGTGATTCAGGCGCCCGGTGCTGGAATCATGGCCGTGCGAACCGACGCGCCAGGGGAGATGATGGCGCCCGGGCTTCGAGTCGATTTCCGCGGGAGAAACCACTGATGCA
This sequence comes from Coralloluteibacterium thermophilum, assembly GCF_042654365.1. Classification (NCBI taxonomy): domain Bacteria; kingdom Pseudomonadati; phylum Pseudomonadota; class Gammaproteobacteria; order Lysobacterales; family Lysobacteraceae; genus Coralloluteibacterium; species Coralloluteibacterium thermophilum. The sequence goes on along the minus strand of NZ_JBHSGG010000033.1, from coordinate 57,269 downwards.
GTTGCGCGCTTCCATTGTTTCCACGCTCGTCCTCGCCGGCTTCGCGGCCGCCCCGGTGCTCGCCCAGACCTCCCATCTGCCTCCGCCGCCCCCGGCCGCGTACCCGCAGCCGCTGTCCCCGCCGGCCCCGCCGACGGAGAACGTCAACTACGGCTATGCCCAGGTGCTGCGCGTGAACCCGGTGTACGAGGACGTGCGCTGGACCACGCCGGAGCAGCGCTGCGACAGCGAGCCCTACCAGCGCATCGAGAACCGCAGCGGCAACGCCGGCACCGCGATCGGCGCCATCCTCGGCGCTGTCGCGGGCCGCCAGGTGGGCGACGGCCGCGGGCGCGACGCCGCCACCATCGCCGGCGCCGTGGCCGGCGGCGCCATCGGCCGGCAGGTCGAGCGCAACCAGACCACGACCACCTACGAGAGCGGCTGCTATACGGTGGACGTCGAGCACAGCGAGCGCCGCATCGCCGCCTACGACGTGGAGTACAGCTACAAGGGCGAGGTCTACGGCTCGCGGATGAGCTACGACCCCGGCCAGCGCCTGCGCGTGCGCAGCACGGTGGCCCCCGCCGAGGACAACGGCGTGGCGTACTGAGCCGCACCGCCTCCACGCCGCGACGGCCGGGCTCGCCCGGCCGTCGTCGTTTCCCGCACAGGGCGCTTGCGCGCCGCAGCACGCACTGCCATCATCCGCCGCGCATGACGACGCCCCGCGCCGACGCCGACATCCTCACCTCCGCCCGCATGGCGTCGGGGATGACCTCGCGTGCCCGCCGACCGTTTCCCCGCACTCCCGCTGGGTAGACGGCGCGCACCGTCATTTCCGTTGCACAAGGAAAACCCAGCTTTCGCGCTGGGTTTTTCCGTTTCTGGTTTCCGCTCGACCGACCTCCCACAACTTCCGGAACCGCGATGACGTCCACTCCGATCCGCCATTTCCTCAACACGCAGGACTGGTCCCGTGCCGAGCTCGATGCCGTGCTGGCCGACGCCGCCCGCTTCAAGCGCGAGAAGCTCGGCGACGCGCTCAAGGGCAAGGCCATCGCGCTGGTGTTCTTCAACCCCTCCATGCGGACCCGGACCAGCTTCGAGCTGGGCGCCTTCCAGCTCGGCGGCCACGCGGTGGTGCTGCAGCCCGGCAAGGACGCCTGGCCGATCGAGTTCGACCTCGGCACGGTGATGGACGGGGAGAGCGAGGAGCACATCGCGGAGGTGGCGCGGGTGCTGTCGCGCTACGTGGACATGATCGGCGTGCGGGCGTTCCCGAAGTTCGTGGACTGGACGCGCGACCGCGAGGACATCGTCCTGCGCAGTTTCGCGAAGTACGCCACGGTGCCGGTCATCAACATGGAGACCATCACCCATCCCTGCCAGGAGCTGGCTCACGCGCTGGCCCTGCAGGAACGCTTCGGCACCACCGACCTGCGCGGCAGGAAGTACGTCCTGACCTGGACCTACCACCCCAAGGCGCTCAACACCGCGGTCGCGAACTCGGCCCTGACCATCGCCACCCGCATGGGGATGGACGTGACCCTGCTGTGCCCGACGCCGGACTACATCCTCGACGAGCGCTACATGGACTGGGCGCGCGCCAACGTCGCGGAATCCGGCGGCAGCCTGGCGATCAGCCACGATCCCGACGCCGCCTACGCCGGCGCCGACGTGGTCTACGCCAAGAGCTGGGGCGCGCTGCCGTACTTCGGCCGCTGGGAGGAGGAGAAGCCCATCCGCGACCGGTACCGGCACTTCATCGTCGACGAGCGGAAGATGGCCCTGACCAACGACGGCGTCTTCAGCCACTGCCTCCCCCTGCGCCGCAACGTCAAGGCCACCGACGCCGTCATGGACTCCCCGAACTGCATCGCCGTGGAGGAGGCGGAGAACCGCCTGCATGTGCAGAAGGCGGTGATGGCGGCGCTGATGAGGTGAAGCGGGAAGGGGGAATCGGGAAGAGGGAGGGCGAGGCCGCCGTTCCGTGTTCCGCTCCCCCTGTCCAGGCGCTTCAGAAGAACATGTGGCCACCCGACCGCGGCGGCCGATCCGTTCCCGATTCCCCATTCCCGATTCCCGACCCCACTCCCGCACCTCCAAGACCATGACCACGCCCACCGACTCCAACGCCATCGTCCTCGCCTTCTCCGGCGGCCTCGACACCAGTTTCTGCATTCCCTACCTGCAGGAGCGGGGGTGGGCCGTGCATACGGTCTTCGCCGATACCGGCGGGGTGGATGCGGAGGAGCGGGCCTACATCGAGCAGCGCGCGAAGGAGCTGGGCGCGGCGAGCCACGTCACCGTGGACGGCGGCCCGGCGATCTGGGACGGCTTCGTCAAGCCGTTCGTGTGGGCCGGCGAGGGCTACCAGGGGCAGTACCCGCTGCTGGTCTCGGACCGCTACCTGATCGTCGACGCGGCGCTCGCGCGCGCGGCCGAGCTGGGGACCAACGCCATCGCCCACGGCTGCACCGGCATGGGCAACGACCAGGTGCGCTTCGACCTCGCGGTCAAGGCGCGCGGCAGCTACCGCATCGTCGCGCCGATCCGCGAGATCCAGAAGGAGCACACCCAGACCCGCGCCTACGAGCAGGCCTACCTGGAGGAGCGGGGCTTCGAGGTGCGGGCCAAGCAGAAGAGCTACACCATCAACGAGAACCTGCTGGGCGTGACCCTCTCCGGCGGCGAGATCGACCACTGGAAGGCGCCGGGCGCCGGCGCGCGCGGCTGGTGCAGGCCGCGCAGCGAATGGCCGGAGGATGCGCTGCGGGTCACCCTGACCTTCGAGAAGGGCGAGGCGGTGGCGCTGGACGGCCAGCGCATGCCCGGCGCCCAGCTCCTGGCGAAGCTCAACGGCCTGTTCGCGGCCTACGGCGTGGGTCGCGGCATGTACACCGGCGACACCACGATCGGGCTCAAGGGCCGCATCGTGTACGAAGCGCCGGGCATCGTGGCCCTGCTCACCGCGCACCGCGCGCTCGAGGAGGCAGTGCTCAGCAAGCAGCAGAACCGCTTCAAGCCCGAGGTCGCGCGCAAGTGGGTGGAGGTCGTCTACGAGGGCTTCTTCCACGACCCGGTGAAGACCGACCTGGAGGCCTTCCTCGCCTCCAGCCAGGCGACGGTCAACGGCGACGTCGTGCTGGAGACCAGCGGCGCCCGCGTGGACGCGGTCGAGATCCGCTCCCCGCACATCCTCAACGCCAAGGGCGCGGTCTACGCCCAGTCGGCCGACTGGGGCGTCGAGGAAGCCGAAGGCTTCATCAAGCTGTTCGGAATGAGCTCGACGTTGTGGGCGGAGGTGAATCGCTGATCGGGTGAGGCGGGAAGGGTGAAGCGGGAATCGGGAAGGGGGACCCGAGGGTCGTCCTGGTAGTGCAGCCTCGGCACGCCGTCCGTCCCCGATCCTCCGGCCCGCTCCCTCGACATCCAGCCGTTCCCGTTTCCCCCTTCCCGATTCCCGCAGTTCCTGAACGCCATGCCCCTCCTCGACACCACCCTGGACCACCTCCGTGCCCTGGTCGCCTGCGACACCCGCAATCCGCCGCGGGAGATCGGGACCGGCGGCATCTTCGACGTCATCCGCGCGGCGCTGCCGGACTTCCGGGTCGAGGTCACCGACCACGGCGCGGGGGCAGTGAGCTGCCTCGCCGTGCGCGGTGCGCCGAAGATCCTGTTCAACGTGCACCTGGACACCGTGCCGGACTCGCCGCACTGGTCCGCGGACCCGCACGTGCTGCGCGTGGACGGCGAGCGTGCGATCGGCCTCGGCGCCTGCGACATCAAGGGCGCGGCCGCCGCGCTGCTGGCCGCGGCGGCCGCGACCCGCGGCGACGCGGCCTTCCTGTTCACCACCGACGAGGAGGCCAACGACGCGCGCTGCATCGCGGCCTTCCTGGCCCGGAAGCTGCCCTTCGAGACGGTGATCGTCGCCGAACCCACCATGGCGGAGGCGGTGCTCGCCCATCGCGGCATCAGCTCGGTGCTGATGCGCTTCGCGGGTCGCGCCGGGCACGCCTCGGGACGCCAGGATCCCGCCGCCAGCGCCCTCCACCAGGCCATGCGCTGGGGCGCCCGCGCGCTCGACCACGTCGAGTCGCTGGCCCATGCGCGCTTCGGCGGACTGACCGGGCTGCGCTTCAACATCGGCCGGGTGGAGGGCGGGATCAAGGCCAACATGATCGCGCCGTCGGCCGAGCTGCGCTTCGGGTTCCGGCCGCTGCCGTCGATGGACATCGACGACCTGCTCGCGACCTTCGCCGGCCTCGCCGAGCCCGCGGCCGCCGAGTTCACCGAGACCTTCCGCGGGCCGAGCCTGCCGGCGGGCGACATCGCCGGTGCGGAGGAGAAGCGGCTGGCCGCGCGCGACGCGGCCGACGCGCTGGGGCTTCCGATCGGCAACGCGGTGGACTTCTGGACCGAGGCCTCGCTGTTCTCGCAGGGCGGCTACACCACCTTCGTCTACGGCCCGGGCGACATCGCCCAGGCGCATACCGCCGACGAGTGGGTCGCGCTCGACCAGCTCGACCGCTACGCCCATTCCGTCGTCCGCATCCTCGAACGGACCGCCTGATGTTCCTCGCCGATCCCGCCACCCCTGCGCCGCCGCGCGCGCTCCGCAAGACTCCGTCGATGCCCGCCAACGTCCAGACCCGCCAGACCATCGTGCGCCTGCTCTCGAGCATGGCCAGCGCCAAGGAGATCTCGCAGTACCTCAAGCGTTTCTCGCAGCTCGACGCCAAGCGCTTCGCCGTGGTGAAGGTGGGCGGCGCGGTGCTGCGCGACGATCTCGACGCGCTCACCTCGTCGCTGTCCTTCCTGCAGGAGGTGGGCCTGACGCCCATCGTCCTGCACGGCGCCGGCCCGCAGCTCGATGTGGAACTCGCCGCCGCAGGCATCGAGAAGACCACGGTCAAGGGCCTGCGGGTGACCTCGCCGGAGGCGCTGGCCATCGTCCGCCGGGTGTTCCAGGCGTCGAACCTGCGCCTGGTCGAGGCCCTGCAGCAGGAGGGCGCGCGCGCGACCTCGATCACCGGCGGCGTGTTCGAGGCCGACTACCTCGACCGCGACACCTACGGCCTCGTCGGCGAGGTCAGGGGCGTCAACCTCGCGCCGATCGAGGCGAGCCTGCACGCCGGCTCCATCCCCGTCATCGCCAGCCTCGGCGAGACCGCGGGCGGGCAGATCCTCAACGTCAACGCGGACTTCGCGGCGAACGAACTGGTCCAGGTGCTGCAGCCGTACAAGATCATCTTCCTCACCGGCACCGGCGGCCTGCTCGACGAGCGGGGCAGGGTGATCGACTCGATCAACCTGTCCACCGAGTACGAGCACCTCATGGCGCAGCCGTGGATCAACGGCGGCATGCGGGTCAAGGTCGAGCAGATCAAGGACCTGCTCGACCGTCTGCCACTGACCTCCTCGGTCTCGATCACGCGGCCTGCGGACCTGGCGAAAGAACTCTTCACCCACAAGGGTTCGGGCACCCTGGTGCGCCGCGGCGAGCGCGTCCTGCGCGTGAACGCCTGGGACGAACTCGACCTGCCGCGCCTGCGCACCCTGATCGAGTCCAGCTTCGGGCGCACCCTGGTCGAGGACTACTTCGAACGCACGACGCTGGAGCGCGCCTACGTCAGCGAGAACTACCGCGCGGCGATCGTCCTCACCCGCGAGGGCGCGTTCACCTACCTGGACAAGTTCGCGGTGCTGGACGACGCGCAGGGCGAGGGCCTGGGACGGGCGGTCTGGAACGTCATGCGCGAGGAGACGCCGAAGCTGTTCTGGCGCTCGCGGCACAACAACCAGGTCAACATCTTCTACTACGCGGAATCCGACGGCTGCTTCAAGCAGGAGAAGTGGAAGGTGTTCTGGTACGGCCTCGACGGCTTCGACGAGATCCAGGCCTGCGTCGCGCACTGCGCGGTGCGGCCGGCGACCCTGGTGGGCTGAGCGTGGCGACGGATGGACTGCCCGCGGCCTGGCGCGAGGCGCCCGCGCTGCACGGCAGGCATGCCGCGCTGGAGCCACTGCACGCCGGGCATGCCGCGCTGGAGCCACTGCACGCCGGGCATGCCGACGCGCTGCGCGACGCCCTGGCGGGCAGCGGCCTGGACCGGCTCTGGCACGCCGACGGTACGCCCCGCGACACCGTCGCCTTCTCCATCATCGACACGGAATGGCCGGGGGTTCGCAACCACCTGCTGTCCCGACTGGACGCATACGCATGAGCAACAGGACCTTCACCCTCGGCATCGTCGGCGCGCGCGGCCACACCGGCGCAGAGCTGATCCGGCTGGTCGCCGCCCACCCCGCGCTCGACCTGGCCTTCGTCTCCTCGCGGGAACTGGCCGGCCAGCGCGTGGCCGACCACAACGACGCCTGGCGCGGCGAGCTGCGCTTCGAGAACCTCGAGCCCGCGGCGGTCGCCGCCAAGGGCGCCGACGTGGTCGTGCTGGCCCTACCCAACGGCAAGGCGGGTGCCTACGTGGAGGCCATCGACGCCGCCGCGCCGGAGACCCTCGTGGTCGACCTGTCCGCGGACTACCGGTTCGACGCCGGCTGGTACTACGGCCTGCCCGAGCTCACCCGCGACCGCTACGCCGGCCAGCGCCGCATCAGCAATCCCGGCTGCTACGCCACCGCCATGCAGCTCGCGATCGCGCCGATGCTGGCCGACCTCGCCGGGCCGCCGCAGTGCTTCGGCGTGTCGGGCTACTCCGGCGCCGGCACCACGCCCTCGGACAAGAACAACGTCGAGCTGCTGCGCGACAACCTGATGCCCTACGCCCTGGTCGACCACCTGCACGAGCGCGAGGTGAGCCGGCACCTCGGGGTGCCCGTGGAGTTCATGCCGCACGTGGCGCCGCACTTCCGCGGCATCACCATGACCGTCAACATGTGGCTGCAGGCGCCGATGAAGCGGGACTTCATCCACACCCGCTACGTGCAGCGCTACGCCGGCGAGAAGCTGGTGAAGGTGCTCGACGACGCCCCCTGGGTCAGCCGCATCGCCGGCCGCCACGGCGTGGAGATCGGCGGCTTCGCGGTCGCGCCGGGCGGCAGGCGGGTGGTGGTGGTCGCCACCCTGGACAACCTGCTCAAGGGTGCCGCCACCCAGGCCATGCAGAACATCAACATCGCCCTGGGCTGCGGGGAGCTGACCGCCCTCGGCGGTCGGGGCGAGGGCGGGAAGGGGTGAGGAACGGCCCTCACGCCGGCCGTGGCTTCCTCATATTCTCATTCCTCACTACTCTCGCTCCTCCACCTCCCTTCACACACGCCTCCCCGCCCATTCCTGCCGTATGACCGATCTCCTGTGGCAAAAGTCCGGCGTCGCGACCGACGCGCGCATCATGCGCTTCCTCGCCGGCGACGACGTGGTGCTCGACCGCGAGCTGTTCCTGTACGACATCGAGGCCAGTGCGGCGCACGTCGGCGGGCTGGCCAACATCGGCATCGTGAGCGAGGACGAGGCCCGGGCCATCCGGCGCGAGCTGGCCAGCCTGGCCGACGATTTCCGCAGCGGGGCCTTCGTGCTCGACGAGCGCTTCGAGGACGGCCATTCCGCCATCGAGGCGCGCCTGACCGAACGCCTGGGCGACAGCGGCAGGCGCGTGCACACCGGCCGCAGCCGCAACGACCAGGTACTGGTCGCCAGCCGCCTGTGGCTGAAGGCCAGGCTGCGCGAGCTGGCCGACGTGGCCCGCAGCGTCGCCGAGGTCTGCCTGGCGCGGGCCGAGGTCGAGGCCCTGCCGATGCCGGGCTACACCCACGTCCAGCGCGCGGTGGTGTCCTCGACGGCGATGTGGTTCGCCGGCTTCGCCGAGTCCTTCATCGACAATGCGCAGCGCGCCGACCAGACCCTGGCCCTGGTCGACGCCAATCCCCTCGGCACCGCCGCCGGCTACGGCGTCAACCTGCCGCTGGACCGCGACCACACCACGCGCGCGCTCGGCTTCGGGCGCATGCAGGTCAGCCCGATCTACGCCCAGCTCTCGCGGGGCAAGTTCGAGATCGCCGCGCTCGATGCCCTGGGCGCCGCGGTGCTCGACCTGCGCCGCATCGCCTGGGACCTGTCGCTGTTCACCACGGCCGAGTTCGGTTTCGTGACGCTGCCCGCGGAGTTCACCACCGGCAGCTCGATCATGCCGAACAAGCGCAACCCGGACGTGGTCGAGCTGATGCGCGCCAGCTACGCGCCGGTCGCCGCGGCGCGCACCGAGATCGAGCAGTTGCTGTCCCTGCCGTCCGGCTACCAGCGCGACCTGCAGCTCAGCAAGGGCTCGATCTTCCACGGCTTCCGCCACGGCCTGGACGCCCTGGCGTTGCTGCCGGACCTGCTCGCGCGCCTGCAGTGGAACGAGACCGCGATGCGCGCGGCCATCGAACCGTCGATGTACGCGACCGACGTGGCCATCGAGGCCGCCGTCGCGGGCGTCCCCTTCCGCGACGCCTACCGCGCCGCGGCCGACAGCGCCTCCGAGGCGGGGCAGGGGCGTACGCCCGAGACCAGTCTCGCCGCGCGCACCTCGCCCGGTGCGGCGGGCGACCTCCGCCTCGACGTGCTGCGCGAGCGGCTGCGGGCGCTGGACTAGGCGCATGCGCATGCCCCGGCCCTGGCGACCTGACGTTCCGTGCGGCGCGGGCGCGGCCGCGGCCGGGGAGGGACGCGCATGAGCGCATTCCGCGAGCAGCGCCTGCCGCCCTGGCGCCGCGCGGTACTGAAGGTCGGCAGCAGCCTGCTGGCGGCCGACGCGCACGGGCTCAGCCCACGCCACGCGCTGGGCCTCGCGCAGTTCGTCTCGGCCAGCCGCACCCAGGGGCGCGAGGTGGTGATCGTCTCCTCCGGCGCCGTGGCGGCCGGCCGCACGCTGGTGCCGCGGGCGCCCGAGGCCGGCGCGCCGATGGCGGCGCGGCAGGCGCTCGCGGCGCTCGGGCAGGCCCGCCTGATGGCGCTCTGGCAGCGCTTCTTCGAGGTGCCGGTCGCCCAGGTGCTGCTGACCCACGACGACCTGCGCAACCGCCGCCGCTACCTCAACGCCCGTGCGACCCTGCTCGAACTGCTGCGCCTGGGCGCGCTGCCGGTGGTGAACGAGAACGACACCGTCTCGGTGGACGAGCTCAAGCTCGGCGACAACGACAACCTCGCCGCCATCGTCGCGGCCCTGGTCAACGCCGACGTGCTGTTCATCGCCAGCGACGTGGACGGCCTCTACAGCGCCGATCCGCGGCTCGATCCCGTCGCCCAGCCGGTGCAGGCGACGCTCGGGGTCTCGCCCGAGCTCATGGGCTTCGCCGGCGGGGCAGGGACGCGCTCGGGGACGGGCGGCATGCGCACCAAGCTCGAAGCCGCCGCCCGCGCCTCGGCTGCCGGCGTGGACACCGTGATCTTCAACGGCACGCGGCAGGACGTGCACCGTCTGCTCGCCGAGGACCGCCTGCTCGGCACGCGCATCCAGGCGGAACGCAGCCGCCCCGCCGCGCGCAAGCACTGGCTGCGCAACGCGCCGGTCGGCGGCGCGCTGGCGGTCGATGCCGGCGCGGTGGAGGCCCTGCGGACGCGGGGCGCCTCGCTGCTCGCGGGCGGCGTCCGCGAGGTCGTGGGCGAGTTCGCGCGCGGCGACGTGGTCGAGGTGCGGGACGCCGGGGGCGGTGCTGTCGCCCGCGGCCTCGTGCAGTACGCCGCGGCCGACGTGCGGCGCATCGCGGGGCGCCACAGCCGCGACATCGACCTGCTGCTCGGCTACAACTACGGCGAGAGCGTCGTGCACCGCGACGACCTGGTGCTGCTGTGAGCGAGCCGCATCAGGGCGGGAGCGCACTGGTCGAGGCCCTGCGCGCCTGCCGCGCGGCCGCGGCCGGCGTCGCCGCCCTCGATGCGGCGCGCAAGCGGACCCTGCTGGAAGCGATGGCCGACGCCATCGAGGCCGCCGCGCCGGACATCCTCGATGCGAATGCCCGCGACCTGGCCGCGGCCGACGCCCGCGGCATCGGCCCGGCCCTGCGCGACCGCCTGCGGCTCGACCCGGACCGCCTGCACGGCATCGCCGCCGGGGTGCGCGGCGTCGCCGCGCTGCCGGACCCGGTGGGGCGCACGACACGGCGGGAAACCCGCCCCAACGGCCTGGTGGTGGAACGCGTGCGCATCCCGCTGGGCGTGGTCGCCATGATCTACGAGGCGCGCCCGAACGTGACCGCGGACGCCGCCGCGCTCTGCCTGCAGGCCGGCAACGCCGTGGTGCTGCGCGGCGGCAGCGAGGCCATCCATTCCAATACCGCCATCGCCGGGGCGCTGCGACGCGCCCTGCGCGGGGAGGGCGTGCCGGAGGCCGCGGTGAACCTGCTGACCGACCTGCGCCGCGAGGCCATGGTCGAACTGCTGCGGCAGAACGAGCTGGTCGACCTCGCCATTCCGCGCGGCGGCGAAGGCCTGATCCGCTTCGTCGCGGAGCACGCGCGCGTGCCGGTGATCCGCCACTACAAGGGCGTCTGCCACCTCTACGTCGACCGCGCCGCCGACCTGGGGCTGGCGCTCGACCTGCTCGTGGACGGCAAGACCTCCCGGCCCGGCGTGTGCAACGCGCTGGAGACCCTGCTGGTGCACGCCGACGTCGCCGACGCCTTCCTTCCGCGGGCGGCCGCAGCGCTGTCCGCCCGCGGGGTCGAGCTGCGCGGCGACGCCGCGACCCGTGCGCGGCTGCCCACCGTCCGCCCGGCCGCGGAGGAGGACTACGGCGCCGAGTTCCTCGATCTCGTGCTCGCGGTCCGGGTGGTGGACGATCTCGACGCGGCGGTCGCGCACATCCGGCGCCACGGCTCGGACCACACCGAGGTGATCGCCACGACAGACCCCGACGCCGCCTCGCGCTTCGTCGCGGCGCTGCGTTCGGCGGTGGTCATGGTGAACGCCTCCTCGCGCTTCTCCGACGGCGGCGAGCTGGGCCTCGGCGCCGAGATCGGGATCTCCACCACGCGCCTGCACGCCTACGGGCCCATGGGTGCGGAGGCCCTGACCATCGAGCGCTTCGTGGTCCGCGGCGAGGGCCAGGTGCGGCACCCGGCGTCGCGCGGCGCCGGCTGATCCGGCTTCACCCGGTGCAGCCCGCGGAACGCCTAGCGTGCGCCGCATGGGCATCCGCATCGGCATCTCCGGCTGGCGCTACGCGCCGTGGCGCGGCGTGTTCTATCCCGAGGGGCTGCCGCAGCGCGAGGAACTGGCCTACGCCGCACGCTGCTTCGGCAGCGTCGAGATCAACGGCTCCTTCTATTCCCTGCAGACGCCGAAGAGCTGGGCGGCCTGGCACGACGCCACGCCGGAGAACTTCGTGTTCGCGGTGAAGGCGCCGCGCTTCGTCACCCACATGCGCCGCCTGCGCGACGCGGAGAAGGCGGTCGCCAACTTCTTCGCCTCGGGGGTGCTGCGCCTGCGCGGCAAGCTCGGTCCGGTGCTGTGGCAACTGCCGCCCAGCCTGAAGTTCGACCGCGGGCTGCTGGCGGACTTCCTCGCGCTGCTGCCCCGCGACACCGGCGAGGCGCGGGCGCTGGCCCAGCGGCGCGACACCGCGATCATGCGCGGGCGCACGGCGCTGGCCATCGACGCCGTGCGTCCGCTGCGGCATGCCTTCGAGGTCCGGCATGCGAGCTTCCTCGACGAGGCCTTCCTCGATCTCCTGCGGGACCACGGCGCCGCCCTCGTCGTGGCCGACGCCGCGGCCGAGTGGCCCTATGCCGAGGACGTCACCGCCGACTTCATGTACCTGCGCCTGCACGGCGCGACCGAGCTCTACGCCAGCGGCTACGACGCCGCGGCGCTGGCGGACTGGGCGCGGCGCATCCGCGCCTGGGCCGACGGCGGGCAGGTGGAGGACGCCCGTACGGTGCGGCCGGGCGCGCCGTCGCCGGTGCCGCGCGACGTGTACTGCTACTTCGACAACGACAGCAAGGTGCGCGCGCCGTTCGACGCACGCGCGCTGATGGACCTGCTGCGCGCGCAGGCGCGGGACTGAGGCGCGGGATTCACCGGCACGCGACCGGTTCCTGCCTAGTCTGGCGACGCGGCTGCGGCCGCGCTCTTCTCCGATGCACCACAGGGAGCCAGCGATGCCCGGGATTCCGCGCGACTCCGCCTTCGACAGCTCGATCGCCTTCATGCGCGAGGGCTATGCGTTCATCCCGCGGCGGCGGGCGCGCTACGGCAGCGACCTGTTCCAGGCGCGCATCATGCTGCGCAAGGCCATCTTCGTCGGCGGCCCGGATGCCGCCCGCATGTTCTACCAGCCCGACCGCTTCACGCGGAAAGGTGCGCTGCCGCCCTCCGCGGTCGCCCTGCTGCAGGACTACGGCAGCGTGCAGCTCAAGGACGGTGCCGCCCACCGCAGCCGCAAGCGCCTGTTCACCGGCCTGCTGGACGTGCAGGGCACCGCGGACCTCGCCACGGCGGCGGAGGACGCCTGGGCGCGCGAGGTGCCGGCCTGGACCGGGCGCGTCGTCCTGCACGACGCCTTCCAGGCGCTGCTCTGCCGCGCCGCCTGCCGCTGGGCGGGGATTCCCGAGGCGCAGGCCGACCTTCCTCGGCGCACCCGCGAATTCGCGGCGATGATCGACGGCGCCGGCGCGGTCGGACCGCGCAACTGGCGCGGCCTGCTGCTGCGCGCGCGCTGCGAGCGCTGGGCGCGCGGCCTGGTCCGCGCGGTGCGCGACGGCAGCCTCGACCCGGGCAGCGGCTCGCCCCTGGCCGCGGTCGCGGCCCACTGCGACCCCGATGGCGAACCGCTGCCGGTGAAGATCGCCGCGATCGAACTGCTCAACCTGCTGCGCCCGACCGTGGCCGTGGCGCGCTTCCTGACCTTCGGCGCCCTGGCCCTGCACGCGCATCCGGAATGGCGCGCCCGCCTGGCGCAGGGCGACCGCGGCGACCTGGAGCGTTTCGCGCAGGAGGTGCGGCGGTTCTACCCCTTCTTCCCGGCCGTCGGCGGCCGTGCCACCCACGACTTCGAGTGGCAGGGCCACCGGTTCCGCAAGGGCGACTGGGTCATGCTCGACCTCTACGGCAGCAACCGCGACCCGCGCCTCTGGAACGATCCGGAGCGCTTCGACCCCGAGCGCTTCCGGGACTGGCAGCCGGACCCGTACACGCTCGTCCCGCAGGGCGGCGGCGAACTCGGCGTCACCCATCGGTGCCCCGGCGAACGTGCGACGGTGGAGATCATGATGCGGCTGATGCGGCGGCTGGCCGGCGAGATCGACTACGCGGTGCCGGCGCAGGATCTGGGCATCGACCTCGGCCGCATGCCGACGCTTCCCGCCAGCGGCTTCGTCGTCGAGGACGTGCGCCCGCGCGGCGCGGGGAAGGCGGCGTCCGGACACGAAAAAGCCGGCGCGGGGCCGGCTTCTTCGTCGAATCTTGGTCGGGGAGACAGGATTTGAACCTGCGACTTCTACGTCCCGAACGTAGCGCTCTACCAGGCTGAGCTACACCCCGATTCGTGAGCCGCGCATGATACCCGCACCGCTTGGCGTCCGGCAAGCGCCGGATGCGAATCCGGGGCTCATACCGCCGGTGCGTGCCGGGCGCCGCCGTGCGCGTAGCGATCGAAGGCGGAGCAGAGCGTCCGCACCAGGCTGCGGCCACGCGGCGTGCACCCGATGCGGCCGTCCGCGATCCAGGCAAGCCCGTCGCGGACGAGGTCGGCGATCAGCTGCGGGTCCTCGATGAGCGCGCCGGCCTCGAAGCCGTGTTCCCGGGCGATGGCCTCGAGCGGCGCCTCAAGGTCGCACATCAGCCGTTCGATCACGGCGCGCCGCGCGACGTCGTCGGCGGTGGTCGCGAGGCCGCGTGCGGTCGGCAGGCTGCCGTTGCGCACCGCATCGCGCCAGAGCGCGGTCGCCGGCTGGTTCTGCGCATAGCCCTGGGCGAACTGGCCGATGGCGGAGGCACCGAGCCCGACCAGGGTGCGGGCGGTATCGGTGCTGTAGCCCTGGAAGTTGCGCACGCGGGCATGGACCAGCCGGTCGTGGGGCAGGGCGAAATGGTCCATCCCCACCGCGACGTAACCCTGGGCCGCCAGCTCGTCCTGGGCCAGCCGCTGCAGGCGGTGGCGCAGCGCCGCATCCGGCAGACGGTCCTCTGGAATCAGGCGCTGATGCCGCTGGCGCTGGGGCAGGTGCGCGTAGCCGTAGAGGGCGATGCGGTCCGGACGCAGGGCGGAGACCAGGCGCAGCGTCTCCCGCACACTCTCCTCGGTCTGCCCCGGAAGGCCGTAGATCAGGTCGAAGTTGATGCCCTCGACGCCCGCGGCACGCAGCCATTCGACGGACTGCTCGACCAGCGGGTAGGGCTGCTCGCGGTGGATCAGGCGCTGCACCTCGGCATCGAAGTCCTGGATGCCCAGGCTGATGCGCCGGAAGCCGGCGCGCCCGAGGGCGTCCGCGTACTCGGCGCCCAGCTCGCGCGGGTCGATCTCCATCGCCAGTTCCGCGTCGTCGGCGATGGCGAAGCGCAGGCGCAGGTGGTCGAGCAGGCGCTCCAGGTCGTTGAGCGACAGCAGGTTGGGCGTGCCCCCGCCGAAGTGCACCGCCGCGACCGGCTGGCGCCGGCCGAGCGCGGCGGCGACCAGGTCGATCTCGGCGATCAGGTCGTCCACGTAGACGCTGACGCGCTCGCGGTGGTTGCGGGTGGCCTGGGTCCGGCAGCCGCAGTACCAGCACAGCGCCGCGCAGTAGGGCACGTGCAGGTAGAGCGACACCGCCTCCTCCGCCGGCACCGCGGCCAGCCATGCGGCGTAGGTGCCCGGACGCAGCGGCCCGAACTGCACCGCGGTGGGATAGCTGGTGTAGCGCGGAACGGGCCGGCCGTAGCGGGCGAGGAGGCTGGGCGGCAGCGCGGCGTCGTCGTCCGTGCAGGGCCGCGTCTCAAACGATGCGATCGCCGCGTTCATCGCGTTGCTCCCGCTGTTCGAGCCACGTTCCGTTGAGCACGGCGAAGCCGGCGGCGGCGCCGATGCCGAGGAGCCAGGCGAAATACCACATGGCGGTGCATGTCCTTTCGTGCGCGCCGGGAGCTGCCCGGCGCGGCGTGGTGAATCCACGGCGCGCATGGTCGGGCGGGGTGGGGCGGGGGACATTGATCTGGATCAAATCAGGCTCAGGGCTTAGGGCTTGGGGCTTGGGGCTTGGGGCTTGGGGCTTGGGGCTTGGGGCGTGGGGCTTGGGGCTTGGGGCGTGGGGCATGGGGCGTGGGGCTTGGGGCGTGGGGCATGGGGCGTGGGGCAAGGGGCAAGGGGCAAGGGGCAAGGGGCGGGCTCAGTCCCCTGTGCCCTGTGCCCCATTCCCTGTGCCCCAGGCCCCAAGCCCCAAGCCCGAACCAGGCCCTACAATGTCCGCCATGCCCTGCGTCCCCCCGATCTCCCCATGACCGACCCGCTGGCGGCGCGTGCCGCCGAGGTGCAGGCGCGGCGTCGGCGGGAGCGCTGGCTGGGGGCGCTGGCGGCGCCGGCCCGGCGGCGTCTGGCGGTGGCGGGGCTCTGTCTTGCCCTGGCGGGGTGGCTGCTGGTGCCGCAGGCGGCGGCCATCGCCTGGGTGATCCAGGGCGTGCTGGTCGAGGGTCTGGCGCCGGGGGGGCTGTTGCCGGCCTTCGCGCTCCTGGGCGGCGTGCTGGTGCTGCGCGCGCTGCTGGCGTGGGCGGGGCAGAACGCTGCGGGCGCCGCCTCCGAGACCATCCGGCGCGAGCTGCGGGCGCGCCTCTACGCACGCCTGCTGGACGCCCGGCCGCGCTGGCTGCGCCGCCGGCGGGGCGGCGAACTCGCGGAGTTGATGCAGACCCACACCGACGCCCTCGACGGCTACTACGCCGGCTACCTGCCGACCCGCATCGAGGTGTTCGCGGTGCCCCCGGTGCTGCTGCTCGCGGTGTTCTGGGTGGACTGGGTGGTCGGCCTGGTGCTGCTGCTCACCGCGCCCCTCGTCCCGCTGTTCATGATGCTGGTCGGCTGGGGCGCCGAGGCGGCGGGGCGCGAGCAGCTCGGGGAGCTGGCGCGCATGAGCGGCCATTTCGCCGACCGCCTCAAGGGGCTGGGCCTGATCCGCCTCTACGGGCGGGCGCGCGAGGAGCTGGAGGGCATCCGCCACGCCGTCGAGGGCGTGCGCGTGCGCACCCTGCGGGTGCTGCGCATCGCCTTCCTGTCGTCCACGGTGCTGGAGTTCTTCGCGTCGGTCAGCGTCGCGGTGGTCGCCCTCTACCTGGGCCTCACCTACCTGGACATGATCGACCTCCGCGGCGGCGCGCCGCTCAGCCTCGGCGTCGGCGTGTTCTGCCTGTTGCTGGCGCCGGAGTTCTTCGCGCCGCTGCGCCGGCTGGCCGCGCACTACCACGACCGCGCCGGGGCGCTGGCCGCGGCGGCGGAGATCGAGGAGCGGCTCGACGCCCTGCCGGAGCCTGCAGCGGGAGCGGCAGCGCCGCGGGCCCGCGGGCCCGCGCCGGGGCTCGTGGTCGAGGATCTCGCGCTGCGCCCGGAGGGCGCGCCGCAGCGCGTGGTCGAGGCGCTCGGATTCGCCCTGGCGCCGGGCACGCGGCTCGCGGTCGTCGGCCCCAGCGGATGCGGCAAGACCACCCTGCTGGAAGCGCTCGCCGGCTGGCTGGAGCCGGAGGCTGGCGGCGTCCGCATGGAGCCCGCGGCGCGGATGGGCTATGCGAGCCAGCAGCCCTACCTGTTCCCGGGCTCCATCGCCGACAACCTGCGCCTGGCCAGGCCGGACGCAAGCGATGCCGAACTGGTGGCGGCGGCCGAGGCGGCGCAGGTGATGCGCTTCGCTGCCCGCCTGCCGCGCGGACTGGACACCGTGATCGGCGAGCGCGGCTTCGGCCTCTCCGGCGGCGAGGCGCGGCGCGTGGGCCTGGCGCGGCTGTTCCTGCGCGACCCGGCCCTGGTGCTCCTCGACGAGCCCACGGCCTTCCTGGACCCCGCCACGGAGGCGGACCTGCTGGCGGCTCTCGACCGCTTCCTCGCAGGCCGCACCCTGGTGATGGCGACCCACAGCACCACCGCGCTGAGGCTGGCGGACCATGTGCTGGAGCTGCCGGGCGGCCGCATGCGGGCCCGCGCGGCGGAGGTGCCGGCATGAACGCACCGCGCGACGGCCTGCTGCGGATCGTGCTCGCGCATCGCTGGCGCGTGCTCGCCACGGTCGTGCTGCTGCTCGCCACGATGCTCGCGGGCGTCGGCCTGCTCGCGGTCTCGGGCGGCTTCCTCACCGCGGCGGCGCTGGCGGTCGGCGGCATCGCCGGTGGCTTCAACCTGTTCATGCCCTCGGCGGGCATCCGCGGCCTGACCGCCGCGCGCATCGTCTCGCGCTACGGCGAGAAGCTGGTGGGCCACGACGCGACGCTGCGCATCGCGCGCGACCTGCGGCTGTGGTTCGTGCGCCGCGCGCTCCCGCTGGCTCCGGCGCGCCTCGGCGCGCTGCGCACCGGCGACCTCGTCGCCCGGCTGGTCTCGGACATCGAGGCGGTGGACGGCCTGCTGGTGCGGGCGCTGGGGCCGCTCGTCGCCCTGATGGCGATGGGCGTGGCGGCCATCGGCGTGGCGGCCCTGCTGCATCCGCCGGCGGGCGGGCTGCTGGCCGCCCTCGCGTTCGTCGTCGGCGTGGCGGTGCCGCTGGTGGTGGCGCTCGGCCGCCAGCGCCAGGAGCACCGGCGCGCCGGGATCCGCGGCCGCCTGCGCACGCTGGCCTACGAAGGCCTCGAAGGCGCCGGGGATCTCGCCGCACTCGATGCCGGCGGCCTCTGGGCGGCGCGCGTGCAGGCCGAGGCCGGGGCGCTCGCGGATGCCGACGCGCGGCGCCGGCGTCGCCTCACCGCGGGGCAGGCGCTGCATGCGCTGGCGGTCGCGGCGGGCCTGGTCGGCATGCTCTGGGTCGTCGCCGGCGCGGCCCATGCGGGCACGCTCGCGCCCGCCACGGCGGCGGCGCTGTTCTTCCTGACCGTGGCGGTGCTGGAGATCTGGGCGGGCGTCGGGGCGGCATGGCAGGCGCTGCAGGCGGGCCTGGCCTCGCTGCAGCGGGTGCGGGCCATCGCCGGCCAGCCGGTCCCGGTGCAGGATCCCGACGTGCCGCAGGCCCTGCCCGCGGGGCCGCAGCCGCTGCGCGTGGAGAACCTGCGCTTCGCATGGCCCGGCGCGGAGCGCCCTGCGCTGGACGGCGTGGATCTCGAACTGCGCCCCGGCGAGCGCATCGCCCTCTGCGGGGACAGCGGCTCGGGCAAGTCCACGCTCTCGGCCCTGCTGCTGCGCCTCTGGGATCCTGCGGCGGGACGCGTCAGCTACGGCGGCGTCGATCTGCGCGACGTGGCCCAGGCCGACTGGCACGCGCGCATCGCCTGGCTGCCGCAGAACGCGCCGGTGTTCGCCGGCAGCGTGCGCGAGAACCTGGCGCTGGGCGATCCCGCGGCCGATGCGGAAGCCATGTGGGCGGTGCTGCGGCGCGTCCGCCTGGACGCGACCGTGGAGGCCATCGGCGGCCTCGACGCGTGGGTCGGCGAGAACGGTGCGACGCTGTCGGGCGGGCAGGGGAGGCGCCTGGCGCTGGCCCGGGCCCTGCTGAAGCCGGCCGAGCTGATGGTGCTCGACGAGCCGACCGAGGGCCTCGACCATCCGACGGCGGACGCCCTGCTGCGCGACCTCGCGCAGGCGCTGGACGGGCGCAGCCTGGTGCTGATCACCCACGGCAGGCTTCCGCCGGGGCTGGTGCAGCGCGTCCATCGCGTCGAGGAGGGCCGGCTTGCGGCCGCCCCGGCGCCGGGCGAGGACGCCCTGCCGGATGGGACCTAGCTAGGGCGTAGGGACGCCGTGCGGCGCCCCGGAGGGCGGACTCAGCCGCGCCCGGCGGCGAGGTCGACCAGCCGCTTGCGGTCCAGCAGTTCGACGCCGTGGATGTCGTGCAGGGCGATGACGCCGTCGTGGCGCAGGCGGGTGAAGCTGCGGCTGACCGTCTCCACGGTCAGGCCGAGATGGTCGGCGATGTCCGCGCGGCCCATGGGCAGCACCATGAGCTGCTCGGTGCGCCCCCAGCGCGCGCGCTTCTCGGACAGGTCGAGCAGGAAGGCGGCGAGCCGCTCGATGGGGTTCAGGCGCGCCAGGCCCAGCGCGGTCTCGCGCGCCGCATCGAGCTCGGTCATGGCGCGCGACAGCAGCTTGCGCTCCAGGTCGGGGAAGCGCTCGCGCAGCGCCTGCATGTCCTCCGCCCGGAAGCGGCAGAGCATGGTCTCGGTGACCGCCTCGACGTCGTGGCGGTGCGTCTCCGCGGTGGACAGACCGAGGAAGTCGCCCGGCAGCAGGAAGCCGGCAACCTGGCGGCGCCCGTCGGGAAGCAGCCTCACCAGCCGCAGCGCGCCCGCGGTGACGCTGTAGACCTGGCGCCGCGGATCGCCCTCGCGCACCAGGGTGCTGTTGGGCTGCAGGTGCAGCGAGGAGACCACGGCCTCCAGTGCGCTCACTTCCTCGTCGCCGAGCGCCGCGCAGACGGACAGATGGCGGATGCGGCAGGTCGTGCAGTCCACCGGGGCGCCCCTTGCGGGCCCCGGGCAGTCGGACGCTGCGCGCTGCGGCATCGGGCTGGAGAATCTTGACATGGGGTGAGCCGGTCCGAGTCCGCCGCACATGATACGCCCACGCGCCGTCCTGGCCCCGCGCACCGGTAGAATCGGCGGTCCGCGCCGCAGAAAGACAGTCCCAGGAGTCCCGTTTGATCAAGCCCCGTACCATGCCCGGCGTCATGGAGCTGCTGCCCCGTGACCAGATCGCCTTCCAGCGCATGCTGGACACGATCCGCCGCAACTACGAGCGCTTCGGCTTCCTCCCCGTGGAGACGCCGGTGATCGAGCTCTCCGAGGTGCTGCTGACCAAGACCGGCGGCGAGACCGAGCGCCAGGTGTACTTCGTGCAGTCCACCGGCGCGCTGGAGAAGGAGGCCGGCGGCCTGCCCGAGCACGCCCTGCGCTTCGACCTCACGGTGCCGCTGGCGCGCTACGTCGCCGAGCACGAGCACGATCTCGCCTTCCCGTTCCGCCGCTACCAGATGCAGCGGGTCTACCGCGGCGAGCGCGCGCAGCGCGGGCGCTTCCGCGAGTTCTACCAGTGCGACATCGACGTCATCGGCAAGGACAGCCTGTCGGTGCGCTTCGACGCGGAGATGCCCGCGGTCATCCATGCGGTGTTCTCCGAGCTCGACATCGGTCCGTTCACCATCCAGCTCAACAACCGCAAGCTGATGCGCGGCTTCTTCGAGAGCCTGGGCATCGGCGAACCGGCGCTGCAGACCGACGTGCTGCGCGAGGTGGACAAGATCGACAAGCGCGGCGTCGACGCGGTGCGCGAGACGCTGGTCTCCGAGCCCTTCGGCCTCGACGCCACCGCCGTGCGCCTGCTGCTCGACTTCGTCGCGGTGCGCTCGACCGGCTACGAGGACGCGTTCGCGCGGCTGGACCGCCTGACCGGCAGCAACGCCACCCTGGACGCGGGCGTCGCGGAGCTGCGCGAGGTGCTCGCGCGGGTGCGCGACTTCGGCGTGCCGGAGTCGGACTGTATCCTCAACTTCTCGATCGCCCGCGGCCTGGACTACTACACCGGCACCGTCTACGAGACCACGCTGGACGACCACCCGCAGATCGGCTCGATCTGCTCGGGCGGCCGCTACGACGACCTCGCGGGGCAGTACACGAAGTCGAAGCTGCCGGGCGTCGGCATCTCCATCGGCCTGACGCGGCTGTTCTGGCAGCTGCGCGAGGCGGGTCTGGTGCAGACCGCGGAAAGCTCGGTCGAGGCCCTGGTCGCGCTGATGGACGAGGACGGCCTCGGCCACACTCTCGACATCGCGCGCCGCCTGCGCGCCGGCGGCATCAACACCGAGGCGCAGATGGAGCCGCGCAAGCTCGCGAAGCAGTTCCAGTACGCCGACCGTGCGGGCATCCGCTTCGTGGTGCTCGCGGGCGCGGACGAGCTGGCGCGCGGCGCGGTGACGGTCAAGGACCTCAAGCGCGGCGAGCAGTTCGAGGTGCCGCGGGAGGAACTGGCCCAGGCGCTGCGGGTCGAACTCGAACAGTGGCGGGCGACCCGGGGCCGCTGAGCGCCTTCCGCCGTCCGTCCCGCGTCACCCGCCTCTCCGTCATCGCAGGCCCGCCGGCGACGTCCGCGACCGCGGCACCGCCGGCGCCACCCGCCGAACCTCCAGGATCCCACGCAATGCACCCCATCCGTCTCGACGGCCGCTCCCTCACCCGTGCCGACGTCGTCGCGGTCGCCCGCGGCGCGCAGGTCGTCCTGTGTCCGACGCAGCTCGAGGCCGTGGCGCGTGCCGCGGACTTCCTGGTCGAGCAGGTCGCGCGCCAGGAGCCGATCTACGGCGTCTCCACCGGCTTCGGCAGCAATGCCGACCGCCTGCTCGGCGCGCACCGCCTGCGCCCGGAGGCGGGCGAGGACGGCAGCCTGCACGAGGAGCTGCAGCGCAACCTCATCGTCACCCACGCCGTCTCGGTCGGCGAGCCGTTCCCGGCCGAGGTGGTGCGGGCGATGCAGGTCATCCGCATCAACACCCTGATGCGCGGGCACAGCGGCATCCGCGTCTCCACCCTCCAGGCGCTGGTCGACCTCATGAACGCGGGCGTCGTGCCGGTGGTGCCCCGGCTCGGGTCGGTCGGCGCGAGCGGCGATCTCTCGCCGCTGTCCCACCTCGCGATCGTGCTGCTCGGCGGCGGCGAGGCCTTCCACCAGGGGCGGCGCATGCCCGGCGCCGAGGCGCTGGCGGCGGCCGGGCTCGAACCGGTGCGGCTGTCGTACAAGGAGGGGCTCGCGCTCAACAACGGCACCGCGCAGATGCTGGCCACGGCCGTGCTGGCGCTGGCCGCGCTCGACGACCTGCTCGACACCGCGGACCTCGCCGCCGCGACCACGCTGGACGCCTTCGCCGGTCGCCTCAGTGCCTTCCGCGAGGACGTGCACGCCCTGCGCCCGCATCCGGGCCAAGTGGCCGTCGCCGCGAACCTGCGGCGGCTGCTGGCGGGCTCCACGCTCTCGGACATCGCCTACCACCTGGTGCCCCGCGCGCGCGCCTGGCTTCCCGGGAGCTGGGACGGCGAGGCCGCGCAGCTGCGCTTCGACATCGGCTGGGACTGGGTGCCGGCGGACCAGCGCCATGGCCGCGAGACCTTCTATGCGCGCTTCCGCCCGTTCAAGGGCGGCAAGAAGCACCAGCCGCAGGACAGCTACTCGCTGCGCTGCGTGCCGCAGGTGCACGGCGCGGTCCGCGACGCCATCGAGCACGCCAAGCGCGTGATCGACATCGAGCTCAACGCCGTCACCGACAACCCGCTGATCTTCCCCTCCTTCGAGAGCGAGCAGGACGGCGACACGCCCATCGAGGCGCGCGTGGTGTCGGCCGGGCATTTCCACGGCATGCCCCTGGCGCTCGCCATGAGCGCGGTGAAGGCGGCCATCCCCGTGCTCGCCTCCATCTCGGAGCGCCGCCTCAACAAGCTGCTCGACCCGGCGACCAATGACGGGCTGCCGGCCTTCCTGATCGGCAACGAGGACGCGACCGAGTCCGGCTTCATGATCGTCCAGTACACCGCCGCGGCCATCGTCAACGACCTGGCCAGCCGCGCGATGCCCGCGAGCGTCTACTCGGTGCCGACCAGCGCGAACGCCGAGGACCACGTCTCCATGGGCGCGAACGAGGCCCGGCACGTGCTCGACATGACCGCCGACCTGGGACGGGTCCTGGCGCTGGAACTCTACACCGCCGCGCAGGCGCTCGACTTCCGCCGCGACATGATCAACGCCGCCCGTGCGCTGGCGCGTACCGGCGACGCCGCCGCGCTCGCCGCGAAGATCCACGGGCCGGCGCAGGGCCACCCGCTGCACGCGGTGTTCATGCAGGAAGTCGAGGCGCTGCGCGTCGAGCTGGCGGAGGCCGAGGCGTTCCGCCCGGGCACCGCGGTCGCGGCGGCGCATGCTGCGCTGCGCGCGCGGATTCCCTTCATGGGGCGCGACCGCGCGATGGACGGCGACGTGGCCGCGGCGGTGCGGCTGGTGGAGGAGGGCGTGCTGCTGGACGCGGCGCGCTCCGCCGTCGCCGCGGGCTGACCCGGCCGCGCCCCGGAGACCCGTCATGCGCGAACGCCCGCCGTTGGTCCTGAGCATCCAGTCGCACGTGGCCTACGGCCACGTCGGCAACGCCGCCGCCGTGCTCCCGATGCAGCTCCTGGGCGTGCAGCCGCTGCCGGTGCATACCGTGCAGTTCTCGAACCACACCGGCTATGGCGAGTTCAAGGGGCAGGTGTTCGGCGCGGAACACATCCGCGACGTGATCGAGGGGCTGCGCGCGCGCGGCGTGCTCGCGCGGGTGGATGCGGTGCTCTCGGGCTATCTGGGCGATGCGGCGATCGGCGAGGTCATCCTCGACGCCGTCGAGGAGCTGAGGGCGGCGCGCCCCGGCCTCGTCTACCTGTGCGACCCGGTGATGGGCGACGTGGGCCGCGGCGTGTTCGTGCGCCCGGCCATCCCGGACTTCCTGCGCCGGCGCGCCCTGGCGCGGGCGGACATCGTCACGCCCAACCAGTTCGAGTTCGAGCTGCTGTGCGGGCGCGCGGCGGGGTCGCTGGAGGACGCGGTGGACATGGCCCGCGCCCTGCTGCGCACGCACGAGGACGAAGGCCCGCGCCTGGTGGTCGTGACCAGCCTGCGCACGCCCGACCTGTCGCCGGCGTCCCTGACCACGCTGGCGGTGGACGTGGATTCGGCATGGACGGTGCAGACGCCCTTCGTCGACCTCTCGCCGCTGCCCAACGGCATGGGCGACGTGTTCTCGGCGGTGCTGCTGTCGTGGCTGTTGCGCGGCGAACCCGCGCCCGAGGCGCTGGCGCGGACGGTGAGCGCGCTGTACGGCCTGATCCGGCGCATGCCGGCGGGCGACCGCGACCTGCCCCTGGTCCAGGCGCGCGGGGAGATCCCGGGGCCCTCCGAACGCTTCGAGGCGGTCCGGCTCGCCTGAGCCGCGGCCCCGCGGGGAGCCGCGGCGAGGAGAGGGCTACTTGCTCTTGCCCCCGGCCTGCGCGGCCTCCTGGTTGCCGCCGCTCTCGGCGAGCATGGTCAGCTTGCCGTCGGTGGCCTTCTCCTCCTCCAGGGTCTCCTTCAGCAGCTTCACTGCGTCGTCGTAGCCCAGCTGCTTGGCGAGCGCGCAGAGGGTGCCGTAGGAGGCGATCTCGTAGTGCTCGACCTTCTGGGCGCCGCCGATCAGCGCCGCGTCGCGCACGGGGCCCTTCTCGATCTCCTCGATCACCTCCTTGCCTTCCTCGACGAGGCCTTCCATGGCCGCGCACTTGATGCGCTTGAGCTTGATCTCGAGCCTGGAGACGACCTCGTCGATGCGCTCGATCTGGCCCTGGGTCTCCTCGAGATGGGTCTCGAAGGCCTTGGCCAGCTCGGGATTGCTGGACGCGCGCGCCAGGCGCGGCAGCGCCTTGGTGAGCTGCTTCTCCGCGCTGTAGATGTCCGAGAGTTCGTGGATGAAGAGATCCTCGAGTGTCTTGACCGCCATTTCGGAACGCTCCGGTGATGGGCGGGGACCGTCCCCGCGCCTGTCCCCGGAAAACTAGGACGCGCTTCGCCATGGCGACGTGAGGCCGATGCGGCACCCCGGGGATCCGGGATGCCGGAGGCGGGCCATCGGCACGCTAGTAGAACAACCCCGCGATGACCTGGCTGATCAGGCCGGTGGCGAGCGCGACGAGCACCACGTCGTTGTCCACCCGCACCCACTGGTAGCCGCGCGGCGGCGGCGCGAGCCCGTAGGGGCGGTAGTCGACGTAGTAGGGGCGGGCGTAGTAGGCGGGCGGCAGCCTGTATCCCGTGGACCAGCGGCGGGCCTGGTAGCCCGGAGGGGCGACGTAGCGGACCGGCGCCCGGTAGCGCTGGGGTGCCGGACGGGCCGGGACCGCGCGCACCGGAACCGGGCGGCTGTGGACCGTGCGCGGCGGCGGGGCGGGGCGCGCATGGACCACCCGGGGCGGAGGCGCCGGACGGGCCTGGACGGCCCGCGGCGGGGCCGGGCGATGCCGGGCCGAACGGGGCGGTGCCGCCTCGCGCTGGCGCGTGCTCCCACGCGGTGCCTGGGTCGAGCGGGGGCCGCGGTCATGATGGCCCCGCCCCTGCGCACGCTGCGGACCGCGCTCGTGCTGTGCGGCGCGCTCGTGGCCGCGGCCGGACTGGGCGTCGGCGACATGGGGGACCGCGA
Organism: Coralloluteibacterium thermophilum; assembly: GCF_042654365.1. Taxonomy (NCBI): domain Bacteria; kingdom Pseudomonadati; phylum Pseudomonadota; class Gammaproteobacteria; order Lysobacterales; family Lysobacteraceae; genus Coralloluteibacterium; species Coralloluteibacterium thermophilum. The sequence goes on along the minus strand of NZ_JBHSGG010000033.1, from coordinate 32,006 downwards.
CCAGGGCGGCGGCGAAGGCGACGGCGAGCAGGTGCTTCATGGGGCCTCTCCGGCTGTCTGCGTACCGGTTCCAACGCGCCCGGCGACATCCGCCCGTCGTCGGCCCCGGCGCGGGCAGGGGGCGCCGTTCAACAACGTGAGGATGTCGAGGACGCCCGCGCGCCACGCCGGCCCCGCTCGCGCTGTTGTTGTGTGTTAACGCGTTAACACGTACCATCGCGCTCCTCATGAAGCGCCGCACCCTCGACAGCGCCCTCGATGGCGAACCCGCGCTCGACGCGCTTGCACAGGCCCTGTGCAAGCTCCGGACGGCCGAGGAGGTGCGCGCCTTTCTCGTCGACCTGTGCACGCCTGCGGAGCTGCAGGCGCTGTGCGACCGCTGGCGCGTGGTGCCGTTCCTGATCCAGGGCCTGCCGTACCGCGAGATCCACGAGCGGACGGCGGTCAGCACCACGACCATCACCCGCGTCGCGCGCACCCTCGCCACCGGCGAGGGCGGCTATGCGGTGGCTGCACGCCGCCTCGGACATCGTCCGCATTCGCATTGACGGGGCGCGGTGCGCGGCTGCACCGCCTGGCCCCGCATCCGTCGTCCCGATCCTCCTTCCATCGCTTCCCGGAGTCGCCATGAAGGCGCGCGACCGTCTCCGCATCGCCATCCAGAAATCCGGCCGCCTGGCCGAACCCGCCCGCGAACTGCTCGCGCGGATCGGGCTCTCCTTCCGCGAGAGCCGCGACCGCCTGTTCTGCTACGGGGAGTCGTTGCCCATCGACCTGCTGCTCGTCCGCGACGACGACATCCCCGGCCTGATCGCGGAAGGCACCTGCGACCTGGGCATCGTCGGTCGCAACGTGCTCGCGGAGCAGGCCGCGAACCGCCGCGCCGCCGGGCAGCCGGAGGCCTACCGGGAACTGAGGGCGCTCGGCTTCGGCGCCTGCCGGCTGTCCATCGCGGTGCCGCAGGAACAGGCCGACGCGCCGCTGGCGGCCCTTGCCGGCCGGCGCATCGCCACCAGCTATCCCGGCCTGCTGGAGGCCTTCCTGCGCGCACGCGGCGTCGACGCCGAAGTGGTGCTGCTCTCAGGCTCGGTCGAGATCGCGCCGCGCCTCGGCAAGGCGGAGGCCATCTGCGATCTGGTCTCCACCGGCGGCACGCTCGCCGCCAACCAGCTGCGCGAGACCGAGGTGGTGTTCGAGAGCGAGGCGGTGCTGGCGGGGCCGCCCGCCGGCTTCGACGACGCCCGTGCCGAGCTGGCCGCGCTGTTCCTGCGCCGGCTGGACGGGGTCCTGCGGGTGCGCGACAGCAAGCTGCTCCTGTTGCAGGCGCCGCGCGCTGCCTTGCAGGCGCTGATCGGCATGCTGCCGGACGCCGAACCGCCGACCGTGACCCGCCTCGACGGCGAGGAGGACGCGGTCGCGCTGCAGGCGGTCTGCCGCAGCGCGGTCACCTGGCAGCACCTGGAGGACATGAAGCGCGCCGGCGCGCGCGGCCTGCTGGTGCTCCCGGTCGAGAGGATGCTGGCATGAACGACACCACGCCGACCCTGCCGCGGGTGACCGACTGGCGCGCGCTCGACGCCGACGCCCGCGCCGCCCTGCTGCGCCGACCCACGGCGCGGCTCGCGGCGGCGGTGGACACCGCCGTCCGACGCACCCTGGCCCAGGTCCGCGCCGACGGCGACGGCGCCCTGCGTGCGCTGACCCGTCGCTACGACCATGTCGAACTCGACGCCATCGAGGTCTCCGCGGACGAATTCGCGCGCGCCCGCACCGAGGTGCCGCCGGACCTGGTCCGTGCGCTGGAGGAGGCCGCCGCGCGCATCGAGGCCTGGCACCGTGCCGGGATGGCCGGCGAGTTCGAGATCGAGACCGCGCCCGGCGTGCGCTGCGGGCGCCTTCTGCGCGGCATCCGGCGGGTGGGCCTGTACGTCCCGGCAGGCAGCGCACCGCTGCCCTCGACCGCGCTGATGCTGGGCGTGCCGGCGCGCCTGGCCGGCTGCCGGGAGATCGTCGCCTGCTCGCCGCCGCGCGCCGACGGCCGCGTCGATCCCGTGGTGCTGACCGCCTGCGCCATCGCCGGCATCCAGCGGGTGTTCCGCATCGGTGGCGCGCAGGCCATCGCCGCGATGGCCTACGGCACCGGGAGCGTGCCCGCCTGCGACAAGCTGTTCGGGCCCGGCAACGCCTACGTCACCGCCGCCAAGCAGATGGTCGCGCAGGAGACCGGCGGGCCCGCCATCGACATGCCCGCCGGGCCTTCCGAGGTGCTGGTGATCGCCGATGCGCAGGCGAACCCCGCCTTCGTCGCCGCGGACCTGCTGTCGCAGGCCGAGCACGGCCCCGACTCGCAGACCATCGCGATCAGCGACGACCGCGCGCTGCTGGAACGCGTGGCGCGGGAACTGGAGACCCAGCTCGCCACGCTGCCGCGCGCGGACATCGCCGCGCAGGCGCTGGACGCCTCGCTGCTGCTGCACGTGGGCGCGCTGGACGACGCCTTCGCGATCAGCAACGACTACGCGCCCGAGCACCTCATCCTGCAACTGCGCGAGCCGGAGGCCTGGCTCGACCGCGTCGCCGCGGCGGGCTCGGTGTTCTGCGGCGATGCCGCGCCCGAGGCGCTGGGCGACTACTGCAGCGGCACCAACCACGTGCTGCCGACCGCGGGGACGGCGCGCGCGCTGTCGGGCGTCTCGGTGGCGAGCTTCCAGACGGCCATCAGCGTGCAGCACGTCAGCCCCGCCGGGCTCGCCGCCATCGGCCCCTGCGCGCTGCGCATCGCGGCGGCGGAGGGGCTGGCGGCGCATGCGCGGGCGATCTCGATCCGCCTCGACGCGGAGAACGCCCGATGAGCGGCGTGCTCGACCTGGTGCGACCGGACCTCCGCGACTTCGGCGGCTACGTCTCCGCGCGGCGGGAGGGCGGCCGCGGCCGCGTGTGGCTGAACGCCAACGAGTCCCCGTGGCGCTCCGATGTCGACATGGACGTGGGGCGGGACGCCGCGCCGGTCGGGCTCAACCGCTATCCGGAGCCGCAGCCGCCGGCGCTGATCGAGCGCCTGGCGGCGTTCTACGGCGTCGGGCGCGAGCGCCTCGCGGCGACCCGCGGCAGCGACGAGGGCATCGACCTGCTGGTCCGCGCGCTCTGCCGCGCCGGCGAGGATGCGGTGCTGGTCGCTCCGCCGACCTTCGGCATGTACGCGGTCGCCGCGCGGGTGCAGAACGCCCCTCTGCGGACGGTTCCGCTGGTGCGGGAGGGCCTGCACTGGCGCGTCGATGCGGAGGCCGTCGTGGCCGCAGCGCGGCACGAGGGTGCGCGGCTGGTGTTCCTGTGTTCGCCCGGCAACCCCACCGGGGAGACGGTGCCGCTGGCGACGGTGGCGCGCATCGCCGGCGCGCTCGGCGGGCAGGCCGTGGTGGCGGTGGACGAGGCCTACGGGGAATACGCGCCGCCCGAGCGCAGCGCGCTGGCGCTGCTCGACGCCCACCCCAACCTCGTCGTGCTGCGCACCCTGTCGAAGGCGCACGCCCTGGCCGGCGCGCGGGTGGGCGTGGTGCTGGGCGATCCTGCCCTGGTGCGGGTGCTGCGCAACATCTCGGCCCCGTACCCGCTGCCGGCGCCCTCGGTCGCGCTGGCGCTGCAGGCGCTCGACACGCTCCCGCTGGCCTCGACGCGCTCGCGCGTGGCGCAGGTGGTGCACGAGCGCGCGCGCCTGGCCGCCGCGCTCGCGGCGATGCCGGAGGTCGTGGCGGTGCATCCGTCCGACGCCAATTTCCTGCTGGTGCGCTTCGCCGACGCCGACGCCGCGCTCGCCGCCCTGGCGCGGGCGGGCGTGGTGGTGCGCGACATGCGGCACCTGCCGGACCTCGGCGACGCACTGCGCATCAGCATCGGGGCGCCCGCCGAGAACGATGCGGTGATCGCGGCGCTGGCGCCGGCGGCGGGTGCGGCATGAGGAAGATCCTGTTCGTCGACCGCGACGGCACGCTCATCCACGAGCCGCCGGACTTCCAGATCGACTGCTACACCAAGATCCGCTTCGTCGAGGGCATGCTGCCGGCGCTGCTGCGCCTGCAGGCGGCGGGCTACACCCTGGTGATGGTCAGCAACCAGGACGGCCTGGGCACCGACGCCTTCCCGCAGCGCGATTTCGACGGCCCGCACGGCCTGCTGATGCAGCTCCTGGAGTCACAGGGCGTGCGCTTCGCCGAGGTGCTGGTCGACCCGAGCCTGCCCACGGAGAACTCGCCGAACCGCAAGCCGGCGACCGGCATGCTGCGCCACTATCTGGCCGACGACGGCTGGTCGCGGGCGGCCTCCGCGGTGATCGGCGACCGCGAGAGCGACGTGCAGCTCGCCGCCAACCTCGGCGTGCGCGCTTTCCGCATCGGGCCGGAGCTCGGCTGGGACGCCATCGTCCATGCCCTGGTGGACCGGCCGCGCACCGCCCGGGTGCGCCGCGCGACGCGCGAGACGCGGATCGCGGTGGACCTGGATCTCGACCGCAGCGCCGAGCCCAGCGCCGACACCGGCATCGGCTACTTCGACCACATGCTCGAGCAGATCGGCAAGCACGCCGGCATCGCACTCGCCATCCGCTGCGAGGGCGACCTGGAGGTCGACGAGCACCACACGGTCGAGGACTGCGCGCTGGCCCTCGGCCAGGCGCTGCGCGAGGCGCTGGGCGACAAGCGCGGCATCGGCCGCTACGGCGACGCCGACGCGACGGTGCCGGACGCCGCGCCGGCGGGGACGGCCAGGGTGCGCGTGCCGATGGACGAAAGCCTCGCCAGCGCCGCGCTGGACCTGTCCGGCCGGCCGTACTTCGTGTTCGACGGCAGCTTCCCGCGCGAGAGGGTGGGGGGGCTGCCGACGGAGCTGGTGCCGCACTTCTTCCGCTCCTTCTGCGAGACCGCGCTGATGTCCCTGCACCTGTCGGTGCGGGGCGAGAACGCCCACCACATGGTCGAAGGCTGCTTCAAGGCGGTGGCGCGCGCGCTGCGGACCGCGGTCGCGCGCAGCGGCGGCACCGACCTGCCGAGCACCAAGGGGACGCTGTGAGCCTGGTCCTGGTCGATTCCGGCGGCGCCAACCTCGGCTCCGTGCGCTATGCCCTGCAACGGCTCGGCGTCGAGGCGCCACTGGTGGACCGGCGCGAGGACATCCTGCGCGCCGAGCGGGTGATCCTGCCCGGCGTCGGCGCGGCGGGCCCGGCGATGGCGCGCCTCGCCGAGCTGGACCTGATCGACACGCTGCGCACGCTGCGCACGCCCCTGCTCGGCGTCTGCGTGGGCATGCAGATCCTGTTCGAGACCTCGGAGGAGGGCGATGCGGCCTGCCTCGGGCTGATCCCGGGTCGCGTCCGCCGCCTGCCCGAGGCCCCGGGCGTGCGCGTCCCGCACATGGGCTGGAACCGCCTGCAGCCGCGCATCGACAGCCCGCTGCTCGACGGCATCCCGGCCGGGAGCTGGGCCTACTACGTGCACAGCTACGCGGCCCCGGCGGGCGAGCACTGCGTCGCCGCCAGCGTGCACGGCGAGCCGTTCGCCGCCATGGTGGTGCGCGGCAACGTCGCCGGCGCCCAGTTCCACCCGGAGCGCTCGGCCGAGGTCGGGGCGCGCCTCCTCGAGAACTTCCTGCGCTGGACCCCGGCATGAGCGACTTCACCCTGTATCCCGCCATCGACGTGCGCGGCGGCCGCGTGGTCCGCCTCGCCCAGGGCGACTACGCGCGCGAGACGCGCTACGCGGACGACCCGGTCGCCGTCGCCGAGCGCTTCGCCGCAGCGGGCGCGACCTGGCTGCACCTGGTCGACCTGGACGCCGCGCGCGACGGCGGCTGGAGCCTGGCGCCGCTGGTGCGGGCGCTGCGCGACGGCGGCCTGCGCGTCCAGGCCGGCGGGGGCATCCGCGACGAGGAGACGCTGGCGCGGATGTTCGACGCCGGGGTGACGCGCGCGGTCGTGGGTTCGCTGGCGGTGCGCGAGCCGGAGCGGGTGTGCGGCTGGATCGCGCGACACGGTGCGGCAGGGATCGTGGTCGCCCTCGATACCCGCCGCGACGCGGACGGCCGCTGGATCCTCCCCACCCACGGCTGGACCCGCGCCGACGCGGATGCGCCCCTCCTCGGCGCACTGGCGGCGCGCTACGCCGACGCCGGGCTGCGCCACCTGCTGTGCACCGACATCGACCGCGACGGCATGCTCGCCGGCCCCAACCTGGACCTGTACGCCGGCCTCGCAGCGGAATTCCCCTCGCTCGCGGTGCAGGCCTCGGGCGGCGTGCGCGGGCTCGCCGACATCGCCGCCGCGCGCGCGGCCGGTTGCGCCGGGGCGGTGCTGGGCCGCGCCCTGCTCGAAGGACGGTTCGACCTGGGCGAGGCGCTGGTCGCCGCCGGGAGGCCGTCGTGCTGAGCCGCCGCATCGTGCCCTGCCTCGACGTCCGCGAGGGCAGGGTGGTCAAGGGCGTGCGTTTCCGCGACCACGTGGACATGGGCGACATCGTCGATCTGGCGCTGCGCTACCGCGAGGCCGGGGCAGACGAGCTGGTGTTCTACGACATCACCGCCAGCCCGCAGGGGCGCACCGTGGACCGCGGCTGGATCGAGCGGGTCGCGCGCGTGCTCGACATCCCGTTCTGCGTCGCCGGCGGCATCCGCAGCGTCGCGGCGGCCCGCGAGATCCTGCACGCCGGCGCCGACAAGATCTCGGTCAACACGCCGGCACTGGAACGGCCGGCGCTGGTCGCGGAACTCGCCGAGGCCTTCGGCGTGCAGTGCGTGGTGGTCGGCGTGGACTCCCTGCGGGACGCCGACGGCGTGTGGCGGGTGCGCAGCCATACCGGCGACCCGGAGGCGACCCGCGCCCTGGCGCGCACCACGCTCGACTGGGTGGTGGAGGCGCAGCGGCTGGGCGCGGGCGAGATCGTGCTGAACTGCATGGGCTCGGACGGCGTGCGCCGCGGCTACGACATCGCGCAGCTGCGTGCGGTGCGCGATGTCTGCCGGGTGCCGCTGGTCGCCTCCGGCGGCGCGGGGACGGCCGCGCACTTCGTCGAGGCGTTCGTGCAGGCGGACGTGGACGCGGCGCTCGCGGCCGGGGCCTTCCACGACGGCAGCCTGCGCATCCCGGACCTCAAGCGCCACCTGCGCGCGGCGGGCATCGAGGTCCGCGACGGAGCAGCGGCATGAACGACATCGAACGCCTCGACTGGGGCAAGGCCCCGGACGGCCTGCTGCCCGCCATCGTGCAGGACGCCGACACCCTGCGCGTGCTGATGCTGGGCTACATGAACGCCGAGGCGCTGGCGGCCACCCGCGCGAGCGGGCGGGTGACCTTCTACAGCCGCGGCAGGCAGCGGCTGTGGACCAAGGGAGAGACGTCCGGCCACGTACTCGACCTGGTGTCGATCGACGCGGACTGCGACCGCGACACCCTACTGGTGCTCGCGCGTCCGCACGGACCGACCTGCCACCTCGGGCGGGCCAGCTGCTTCCCGGACGCGCCCGCGGACTTCCTCGCCGAGCTCGACGCCCTCGTCGCCCGCCGCGAACGCGAGCGGCCGGAGGCCAGCTACACGACGCGCCTGTTCGAGGACGGCCTGCGACGCATCGCGCAGAAGGTCGGCGAGGAGGGCGTGGAGACGGCCCTGGCCGGGGTCGCGCAGGACGACACGGCCCTGCTCGGCGAAGCCGCGGACCTCGTGTTCCACCTCACCGTCCTCCTGCGCGCCCGCGGCCTGTCGCTCGAGGACGTGCGCACCGTCCTGCGCGCGCGACACCGCGCCTGACCCACCCAAGCCCCAGCCCCCAACCTCCAAGCCCTGAGCCCAAGCCCCAGGCCCCAGGCCCCAGGCCCCGAGAGCCTGTCACACCCCGCATGCAGGATAATCGCCGCCTCCACCGCGTCCGCCGTCCCGCCATGCCCCGTTTCTCCGTGCTGCTGTCCTCCCTCGTTCTCGCGCTTCCCGTCCAGGCGGTGGAGATCGCCGGGCGGGTCCACGACGGCGGACGCGGCGTCGGCGGGGTGCTCGTCTCCAACGGCGAGACGCTGGTGCGCACCGACGCGGACGGTCGCTACCGGATCGACGTCGAGGACGGCCAGACGGTCTTCGTGATCAAGCCGCCACAGTGCGCACTGCCGACCGGCGAGGACGGGCTGCCCGTCTTCTGGCGGCACTACCTGCCGGAGGGCACGCCCACGCTGCGCTACGGCGGCATCGCGCCGACGCCGGCGGACGCCTCCTGGGACTTCGCGCTCGACTGCAGCGTCCCGGCGGCCGCGCCGCCCTTCGACGTCCTGGTCTTCGGCGACACCCAGGTCACCCGCAGCGAGGACGTGGGCTACTACAGAGAGGACATCGTGGCGCCCATCCTGTCCGGCCGCAGTCCGGGCCGGGAGGCGCGCTTCGGCGTCACCCTGGGCGACGTGGTCAACGACAGGCTGTCGCTGTACCCGGAACTCAACGCGGTCACGGCGCAGCTCGGCATCCCCTGGCTGCACGCCGCCGGCAACCACGACATGGACTTCGACGCCGCGCACGACACCGCCTCGCTGACCAACTTCCGCCGCACCTACGGACCCGACACCCTGGCCTACGAGGAAGGGCCGGTGAGCCTGCTCGTCCTGGACGACGTAATCTACCGCCCCGGGGAGCGTCCCGCCTACGTCGGCGGGCTCCGCGAGGACCAGTTCGCCTTCCTGGAGGCCTACCTCGGCCAGCTCCCGCGCGAGCGGCTGGTGGTGCTGGCCATGCACATCCCGCTGTTCACGCCCGCGGGCAAGCGCGAGACCTTCCGCGCGGCGGACCGCGAGCGCCTGTACCGCCTGCTCGAACCCTTTCCCAACGTGCTGGTGCTGAGCGCGCACACGCACGTCCAGCAGCACTACTTCCACGGTGCGGAGGACGGCTGGCGCGGCGCGTCCCCGCTGCACGAGTACAACGTCGGCGCGGTGTGCGGCGGCTTCTGGGGCGGCGCGAAGGACGCCCGCGGCGTTCCCGACGCGGTGATGGCCGACGGTACGCCCAACGGCCATGCGCTGATGCGCGTGGAGGCCGACGGCGGCTACAGCCTGCGCTACGTGCCGGCCAAGGGCGACCCCGAGGCAGGGCTGCGGCTGTACGGCCCGCGCGTGCTGCGGCGCGGCGCCTACCCGGGCGTGCCGGTCTACGCGAACGTGTTCATGGGCATCGACGGCGATCGCGTCGAGATGCGCATCGGCGACGGCGACTGGACGCCGATGACGCGCGTGGACGAGCCCGATCCACACGTGGTGCGCATCAACCTCGCCGACGACGCGGCCGGCAGCCTGCGCGGCTTCGACCGCGTGCCCCAGGCCGTCCCGTCCACCCATCTCTGGCGCGCCATGCTGCCGACCGACCTGGCGTCGGGCGTGCACGTGGTCGAGGTCCGCGCCTTCGACCGCTGGCGCGGCGAACTGCGCGCGCAGACGCGCTACCGCCTGGACGACGCGGAGCCCTAGAAACGCCGTGTCGGTGTAGGAGCGGCTTCAGCCGCGACCCTCGTGGCCGCCCGGATGCACGTGCCGGTCGCGGCCGAAGCCGCGCCTACCCGGCCTGCGACGGTTCGGGAGGCAGCAGTTCGAAGCGGGCGGGATCGCCGGCCGCCGAGGAGGGCGCGATCCAGACGTCGAACAGGCCGGGCTCGACCCGCCAGCGCGCGTCCACGCCATGGAAGCCCAGCGCGTGGCGGTCGAGGGCGAAGGCCACCTCGGCCGTCTCGCCGGGTTGCAGCAGCAGCTTTCGGAAGCCTTTCAGTTCGCGCACGGGCCGGACGCGGCTCGCCACCCGGTCGTGGACGTAGAGCTGCACGACCTCCTCGGCGGCGCGGTCGCCGGTGTTGCGTACCGAGGCGGCGACGGTGAGCGTGGCGTCCCAGGCCAGGCGGCTCGCGCTCAACCGCGGGGGACCGTACTCGAACCGCGCATAGCCGAGGCCGTGGCCGAAGGGATAGAGCGGGGCGTGCGGCACCTCGCGCCAGCGCGCCTTGAAGGCGGGGGGCTGCTCCGGCAGCTCCGGACGCCCGGTGCGCGGGTGGTTGTAGAAGTAGGGCTGCTGTCCCGGGTCCTGCGGGAAACTCACCGGCAGCCGGCCCGACGGGCTGTAGTCGCCGAACACCACGTCGGCCACGGCGTGGCCGGTCTGGGTGCCGAGGAACCAGGTCACGAGGATGGCCTGCGCCTCGCGCACCGCGCCCGCGAGCGCCAGTGCGCGGCCGTTGCGCAGCAGCACCGCCATCGGCGTACCGGTCGCGGCGACGGCCTCGGCCAGCGCCTGCTGCGCCGGCGGAACGACGATGGCGGTGCGGGACTGGGCCTCGCCGGAATAGCCCTGCGGTTCGCCGATGGCCAGCAACACCACGTCCGCCGCGCGCGCCGCCGCGACGGCGGCCTCGATGCCGCCGTCGAGCGGAGACTCGAACCCGCAGCCGGGGACGACGAGCAGGGAGCCGGGATCGTCGAGCGCCGCGCGGATGCCGGTCTCCAGGTCGACGTAGCGCGACCGCTCGCCGAACAGCGTCCAGCAGCCCTCGATGTTGTCGCGGTCCTGCGCGAAGGGGCCGATCAGGGCGATGCGCTGGCCGCTGCGGCGCAGCGGCAGCAGCCCTGCGTCGTTGCGCAGCATCACGATGGAGCGCCGTCCCGCCTCGCGGGCGAGCGCGTCGTGCGCAGGAAGATAAACGCGATCCGCCTCGCGGGCCGGGTCCAGGGAGCGGTAGGGGCGGTCGAACAGGCCGATCGCAGCCTTGACGCCGAGCACGCGGCGCACGCCTTCGTCCACCACCTCCATCGGCACCTCGCCGCGCGCGACCAGGTCGGGCAGGTGAGTGGCGTACAGCCCGCTCTGCATGCTCATGTCCACGCCCGCGGTGAAGGCGATGCGGGCGGCGTCCCGCTCGTCGGCGGCGTAGCCATGGGCGACCAGCTCGTAGTCGGCGGTGTAGTCCGAGACCACGAAGCCCTCGAAGCGCCATTCGCCGCGCAGCAGGTCCGTCATCAGCCAGCGGTTGCCGGAGGCGGGCACGCCGGCGATGTCGTTGAAGGCGCTCATGACCGTCAGCGCGCCCGCGTCGAAGGCCGCCTTGAACGGCGGCAGGTGGATGTCGCGCAGCGCGGCTTCCGAGATGTCCACGCTGTTGTAGTCCATCCCCGCGCTCACCGCGCCGTAGGCGGCGAAGTGCTTGGGCGTGGCGAGCAGGCTGTCGTCCGCGCGCAGGTCGGCGCCCTGGAAGCCGCGCACGCGGGCTGCGCCCATGGCGGCGCCGAGGAAGGGATCCTCGCCCGATCCTTCCGCCACGCGGCCCCAGCGCTGGTCGCGGGCCACGTCCACCATCGGGGCGAAGGTCCAGTGGATGCCCGCCGCGGTCGCCTCGACCGCGGTGGCGCGGGCTGTCCGCTCGGCCAGCGCGGGCTCGAAGCTCGCCGCCTCGCCCAGCGGGATCGGGAACACCGTGCGCATGCCGTGGATGACGTCGGCGCCGAGCAGGAGCGGAATCCCGAGCCGGCTCTCCTCCACCGCGACCCGCTGCGCCTCGCGCCCCTCGGCCGCGCCCACGCCGTTGAACAGGGCGCCCACCCGGCCGGCGCGGATCTGCTCCAGCACCTCCGCCGCCCCCCGCGCATTGACCTCGGGATTGACGTCCGGCGCGAACGGGCGCAGCGCGTCGGCGAAGATGCCGAGCTGGCCGACCTTCTCCTCCAGCGTCATGCGCGCGATGAGATCTTCGATCCGGGGATCACGGGTCATCCATGCACTCCTGTAGGCGGTGTAAACGATTACATCGCACGCCGCGCGGAGATGCCAGGCATCGAGGCCCGGCACCCCGGGTCAGTCGCGGAAATTGTCGAACTGCAGCGGGACGTCGAAGTCCGACTGGCGCAGGAGGGCGATGACGGCCTGCAGGTCGTCGCGCTTCTTGCCGGTGACGCGCAGCTTGTCGCCGTTGATCTGCGCCTCGACCTTGAGCTTGGCGGCCTTGATCGCGGCGACGATCTTCTTGCCCGTGGCCTGCTCGATGCCCTGCTTGACCGTGATCCTCTGCCGGCTGCCCGCGACGTTGGTCTCCGGCTCGGCCACGTCCAGCGCGCGCACGTCGATCCCGCGCGCGATCAGCCGGGCGCGCAGGATGTCCATCATCTGCTGCAGCTGGAACTCGCTGGGCGCGCTCTGGGTGATGATCGACTCCTCCAGCTCGAACTTCGCGTCGACGTTCTTGAAATCGAAGCGGTTGCCGAGCTCCCGGTTGGCCTGGTCGACCGCGTTGGTCAGTTCGTGCTTGTCGACTTCGGAGACGATGTCGAAGGAAGGCATGCGTGCGGACCTGCTGGGTGGGGGCGGGATAGGGTAGGCGCGTGCGCGCCGCCTGCAAACCGCCGTCCGCCGTCAGTCGCCGGCGGTGGCCACGGCGGCCTCGTCGGGCAGCGGCACGACGTAGGGCACGGGGGGCGCATCCGGCAACCCCCTCCGCCACGCCTCGAGGTGCGCCTCGATCTCGGCGCCCGCAACGTACTGCGGATGCGAGGCCTCCATGTCCTCGCGGGCCTCCCATTCCGCGATCCGCCCGCGCGCGTGCGCGAAGGCTTCGGCGAAGGAGGTGCTGCGGTTCAGCCCCTCGTACAGGAAGGCGTGGCCGAACCAGGTGATGTCGGACTCGGTGCCGCAGCCGAAGGAGGTGCGGTCGGCACGGGCCGCGGTGACGACCAGGGTGCGGGGATCGGCGAGGGCGTCGATGAAGCCGCCGGAATAGCAGGCCGAGACCACGATCACCCGCCAGCGGATGCCTGCATCGTCCAAGACGGCGCGCAGGTCCGGTGCCGTGATCGGCACCAGCGGCAGCGGGGCCATGTCGATGTGGAAGCGGCCGCCGGGCAGCCCGTGGCTGGTCATGAACAGCAGGAGGATGTCCTCCTCTCGGTCCATCCGCGCCGCCACGCCCTGGACCGCCTGCCGGAGCGCGCCGAGGCTGGCCAGCGGCAGACTGTCCACCGTCTCCGGCGAGTTCACCAGGCGCAGGACGCGCCCCTCGGCGCCGAAGCGGGCGCCCAGGAGCCCCGAAAGGAAGTCCACCTCGTTGCGGAAGACGCGTTCGCGCCCGTCGCCGGCGAGACCGATGGCGTAGAGGTCCGGCCGTCCCGGCGTCTGCGGGCGCAGCGCGGCCAGGGAGGCCTCGATCAGCGCCTGCTGGCGGTAGATGGCGACCTCCGCGTCGAAGGCCGGCGCGCCGGCCGGCTCGCCCTGCGCCTGGTCCTCGTCGAGCGCGTACCAGAAGCCCTCGTTGGGCAACACGAACGACGGCGCGAGCCAGAGCAGGACGAGCACGAGCCAGGCGGCCATCCGCCGCAGGATGTCGGCGCCCGCCGCGGCGTGCGCGACGATGCAGGCGAGGACCAGGAGGTCCAGCGCGACCCCGCTCCAGAACAGCAGCTCGCCATGGCCCGCGAGCGCGTCGATCCTGCCCGCGCCCCACATCAGCAGGATCACCGGCCACTGCGCCACCAGCAGGACCGCGGCGATGGCCAGCGCGCGGGTCGGGCGACCCAGGATCCGCGCCACCAGCCAGCCCGCCAGCAGGGCGGCCAGCGCGTCCAGCGCATGGCCGTGGATCGCGTACGGCAGGAACAGCCGCGGCGCGGGCGTCGCGAGGGTGTCGAGCCCGAAGGCGAGCAGCGCCGCCGCCAGCGCGGCCACGAGCGCGGTGCCGATGCCCGCCTCGGGCAGGCGTCGCCGCGGGCGGCGCAGGATGCCGAGCGACAGCGCCTGCGCGAGCAGGCGTCCGCCGGCGGTTCCGGCGCGGTCCGCGCCGGCGGGCAGCACGGCGCTCACGCGGGGTCGGGCACCGTCACGTTGGGATCGATCTCCGCGAAGCTCTCGACGCGGTGGTGGCCGTGGGTCGCCGTGCCCTCGCGCGGTTCGGGATAGTCCTCGCGACGGTCCACCAGGACGGTCTCCAACCCGGCTTCGCGCGCGGCGTCCAGTTCCTCGACCACGTCGGACAGGAAGGTCACGGTCTCCGTCGGCACGCCCAGCGTCTCGACGATGGCCGCATAGCTCGCCGGCTCGCGCTTTCCGCCGATGGCGGTGTCGAAGTGGTGGCCGAACAGCGCGGACAGGTCGCCTGCCGCGGTGTGCGCGAAGAACAGCCGCTGGGCCTCGACCGAACCGGACGAGTACACGTGCAGCGGATGCCCGGCGGCATGCCACTCGCGCAGCTTGTGCGCCGCATCGTCGTAGACGTGGGCCACGTAGGCGCCGCTGGCGTAGCCCTCGCGCCAGATCAGCCCCTGCAGGGCCTTGAGCGCGGTGTGCTTGCGGTCGTCGTCGATCCAGCCCTGCAGCACCTCGACCAGCACGTTGTCGCTGCACAGGCCGCCGGCGTCCGTCGCCGCCATGTCGAGCCAGCGCCGGACCTCCGGATCCTTGCCGCGGGCGCGCACGAAGGCCGGCAGCGCCTGCCGCGCGTACGGGAACAGCACGTCCTTGACGAAGGCGATCGAGCTGGTCGTGCCCTCGACGTCGGTGAGGATGGTGCGCTTGCCGCCGCTCATCGGGCGCCGCGCTCGTAGCGCGGGAACTTCTGCGCGATGTCGGTACCGGTGAAGTGGCCGACCCAGCCGTCCGGCTCGGTGAAGAAGCGGATCGCCACGAAGGACGGCTCCGGCCCCATGTCGAACCAGTGGCGGGTGCCGTCCGGCACGGCGATCAGGTCGTCCTTGACGCACTCCACCTCGTAGACCTTGCCGTCGACGTGCAGGGTGAACAGGCCGGAGCCGTCGACGAAGAACCGCACCTCGTCCTCCTTGTGGAAGTGCTCGTCGAGGAACTTGCCGCGCATGGCCTCGCGCTGCGGGTTGTCCGGAGCGATGCTGACCACGTCGACGGACTTGAAGCCGTTCTCGGCGACCAGGCGATCGATGTCGGCGCGGTAGGCGGCCAGCACCTCCTCCTGGCTGGCCCCGGCCTTCACCGGCTGCGAGGCCTTCCACTGCTCGAAGCGCACCCCGATCTTCTTCAGCTCCTCCGCCATGACGGCGTGGTCGGAGGTGTCCAGTTCGGGCGTGGCGGGGTTGTCGTTGGCGAAGATGCGAAGACGGCTCATGAGAGTCTCCTCAGGTCGAGCTCGCAGGCGAGCAGGAATTCGAAGGCGTCGAGGTGGCGGCGCGCCTCGGCGATGTCGCGACCCCAGGCATAGAGCCCGTGGCCGTCGATCAGGTAGCCCCACAGCGGGCCGGCGTCGAGCAGCGGCTCGACCTGGGCGGCCAGGACCGTCATGTCCTGGGTGTTGGGCAGCACCGGGATCTCGATCGCCGTCTCGTGGGTGCTGTTGCCGCTGAAGGCCTTGAGCAGTTCGTAGCCCTCGATGCGCAACGCGCCCGCCGAGGCGAACAGCCGCGAGGCGACGGTCTGGGTGCGCGAGTGCGTGTGCAGCACGCAGCCGGCGGCGCCGCGCGCATAGAGCTGGGTGTGCAGGAGGGTCTCGGCCGAGGGCCTGAGCGCGGTGGCGACGGGCGCGCCGGCATGGTCCACCACGAGGAAGTCGTCCTCGGTCAGGCGGCCCTTGTCGCGTCCGGACGCGGTGATGATGGCGTGGCGGTCGTCGAGGCGCAGCGAGAAGTTGCTGCTGGTGGCCGGCGTCCAGCCGAGCGCGGCCAGCTCCGCCGTGGTGGCGATGAGGGCGCGCGCCGCCTCGTCGAAGGCGGCCTTGGAATAGGGGAGGGATGACATGCCGCGCAGTGTACCGGCGCGCCGGTGCGCATGGCGTCGGGACGCGCAATGCTTCGTCCCGGTCGCAGGGGATGAGACGGCCGCGCGTAGACTGTTCTGTCCGGCTCCCGACCCGTTCCCGCCATGCCCGACGTCTCCCTCCTCCTGGTTCTCTGCCTGCTGCTGGGCCTCGCGGTCGCGGTCCTGGCCGCGCTGCAGCTGCGGCGGCGGCCGGCACCGGCCGATCCCGCGCTGCTGGCCCGCCTGGACGCGCTCAAGGGCGATGGCGAGCGGCTGGAGCGCACCCTCCGGGAGGAGCAGCGCCAGGCCCGCGCCGACCTTCAGGGCGAGCTGGCGCGGTTCGAGGGCCAGCTGCAGCGCCAGTTCGAGCAGCTCACCGCCCAGCTGGGCGCGCGACTGGAGGGTTTCGACCAACGGCTGGGACAGTTCACCGAACGCACCGAGGGCGGCCTGGAAGGACTGCGGCAGACCCTCACGCGCGACGCGCAGGCCGGGCGCGCCGAGGCGGCGCAGACCCTGGGGCGCTTCGGCGAGACGCTGCAGACGCGCTTCGACAGGCTGGGCGAGGGCACCGAGCGGCGGCTCGCCGAGGTGCGCGCGACGCTCGAGGCGCGGCTGAAGGACATCCAGCAGGACAATGCCGCCAAGCTGGAGTCGATGCGGCAGACCGTGGACGAGAAGCTGCAGTCCACGCTGGAGGCGCGGCTGGGCGAGTCCTTCCGGGTCGTCTCCGAACAGCTCCGGCAGGTCCACCAGGGCCTCGGCGAGATGCAGGCGCTGGCCACCGGCGTCGGCGACCTCAAGCGCGTGCTGACCAACGTCAAGACCCGCGGCATCTGGGGCGAGGTGCAGCTCGGCAGCGTGCTGGAGCACGTGCTCACGCCGGACCAGTACGCCGCCAACGTGGCGCCGCGACCGGGCTCGGGCGAGCGCGTCGAGTACGCCATCCGGCTCCCGGGGCAGGGCGAGGCCGGCGACGGCGACGCGCCGTGCTGGCTGCCGATCGATGCGAAGTTCCCGCGCGAGGACTACGAGCGCCTGCTCGAGGCCCAGGACGCCGCCAATGCCGAGGCGGTCGCGGCCGCCGCCGCGGCGCTCGAACGGCGCGTGCGCGAGGAGGCCAGGTCCATCGCCGCCAAGTACGTCGAGCCGCCGCACACCACCGACTTCGCCCTGCTGTTCCTGCCCACCGAGGGCCTCTACGCGGAGGTGCTGCGCCGTCCGGGCCTGATCGAGAGCCTCCAGCGCGAGCACCGCGTGGTGGTGGCCGGGCCGACCACGCTGGCGGCCATCCTCAACAGCCTGCGCATGGGCTTCCGCACCCTGGCCATCGAGAAGCGGTCGAGCGAGGTCTGGCAGGTGCTGGGCGCGGTCCGGACCGAGTTCGGCAAGTTCGGCGGCGTGCTCGACAAGGTGAAGAAGCAGCTCGCCGCCGCCACCAACTCCATCGAGAGCGCGGGCGTGCGCACGCGCGCCATCGAGCGCCGGCTGCGCGGCGTGGAGGCGGTGCCGGTCGAGTCCGCCCGGGACCTGCTCGGCGTCGAGGCCCTGGGCGTGGACCCCGACGACGGCGACGAAAGCAGGGACGGGCAAAGCTGACGTGCCGCACGGCTTCGACGACGTCGGCTTCCGCCTGGTCCGCGAACTCGGCCCCGCGGACCTGGAGCGCTTCGAGCGTTGAGGTGGAATTTGGGGCTTAGGGCTTAGGGCTTAGGGCTTAGGGCGCAGCACAGCGTGCCCCCATGTCCTGTGCCCCCGTGCCCCGTGCCCGTCGCGCCGGTGCAGGCGCGGAAGGCGCAATCGCTTTCCTGGTCGCTCCCGGTCCGAAAACGACGACGGCGCGGATGTCCGCGCCGTCGTCGTGTCCATTCCCCGCGGGATCAGCCCACGTCGCGGGACGTCCGCCCGGCCAGGCGCAGCTTGCTGCGCTTGTAGCCGTAGGAGAAGTAGATGGCGAAGCCGATCAGGGTCCAGCAGACCAGCACGATCCAGTTGAGCATCGGCATGATCGCGACCAGGCCCAGGCAGGCCGCCACGCCGAGGCTGCCCACGACATACACCGCCGGCACGCGGAACGGACGGTGCAGGTTCGGCTGGGTGCGGCGCAGCACCATCACGCCGAAGCAGACGGTGGCGAAGGCGACCAGGGTGCCCATCGACACCACGTCGCCGAGCAGCTGGATCGGCAGCACGCCGGCCATGATCGCGGCGACGATGGCGACCAGCACGGTGCCCTTGTGCGGGGTCTGAAACTTGGCGTGCACGGCCGCGAAGAACTTCGGCAGCAGGCCGTCCTTCGCCATCGAGTAGAAGATGCGCGGCTGGCCCATCAGCATGACCAGGATCACCGTGGTGAGGCCGGCGATGGCGCCGAGCTCCACGAAGGTCTTGAGCCAGGCGAGGCTGGGGTACATCTCCAACGCGGTCGCCACCGGCTTGGCCGTGCCGAGGGCGGTGTAGGGCACCAGGCCGGTCAGGATCGCGGCCACGGCGATGTAGAGCAGGGTGCACAGCGCCAGCGAGCCGAGGATGCCGATGGGCATGTCGCGCTGCGGGTTCTTGACCTCCTGCGCCGCGGTCGAGACCGCGTCGAAGCCGATGTAGGCGAAGAACACGATGGAGGCGCCGCGGAGGACGCCCTCCCAGCCGAAGCGGTCGCCGCCCTGGTTCTCCGGGATGAACGGCAGCCAGTTCTCGGCGTTCACGTAGAACGCGCCGAAGGCGATCAGAAGCAGGATCACCAGGACCTTGATGGACACCACGATGGCGTTGACCGAGGCCGACTGGCGGATGCCGACGTAGCACAGCGCGCCGACCGCACCGACGATCAGCACCGCCGGCAGGTTGAACAGGGCGCCGGTGGTGACGAAGCTGCCGAACTCGCACAGGCCCGCCGAGGCGTCCTCGTGCGTGCAGAAGTCGATGGGCGCCTGCGTGAGCGCCGCTGGCAGGTGGACGCCGAAACTCTCCAGAAAGCT
Source organism: Coralloluteibacterium thermophilum (assembly GCF_042654365.1). Classification (NCBI taxonomy): domain Bacteria; kingdom Pseudomonadati; phylum Pseudomonadota; class Gammaproteobacteria; order Lysobacterales; family Lysobacteraceae; genus Coralloluteibacterium; species Coralloluteibacterium thermophilum. Next base: position 13,288 of record NZ_JBHSGG010000033.1, on the reverse strand, counting down.
GACGGTGTAGCCCGACCAGCCGACCGCGACCGTCGAGGCCGCGAACAGGTACTCCAGCACCAGGCTCCAGCCCACGAACCAGGCCAGCGCCTCGCCGAGCGTCGCGTAGGTGTAGCTGTAGGCGGAGCCCGAGGCCGGGATCATCGCGGCGAACTCGGCGTAGCACAGGCCCGCCATGGCGCAGGCGAAGGCCGCGATCACGAAGCTCAGCATGATGGCTGGGCCCGCGTGGTTGGCGGCGGCGGTGCCGGTGATGACGAAGATGCCCGCGCCGATCACCGCCCCGAGGCCCAGCATGACCAGGTGCTTGGCGCCGAGGGTGCGCTTGAGCGCGACCTCGCCGTGCAGGCTGCCTTCGACAGGCTCGCCGGCGTCGACGTGCGGCTGCGCCTCGATCGGCTTGGTGATGAGAAGGTTCTTGAACATCGGGCTCCCCGGCTGGCGTGACGACCGCGCTGGCAGTGCAGCGTGAAAGTTGCGTTAGGCAACCGGCCGACCTTAGCCCAAGCGTGGAAACGGTCACAAGGCCGTAAGGTGCGGTACACGGCTGTATGCTGCGCTGCGTCGTTCCTGCCGCACCTGCCTCCCGATGTCTCCACAGCACCTGCCGCTCGCCGCCGCGCTCGCCGAGTACGCGCGCCGCCATCCCGAAGAACGCTTGCAGGTCGAGGACTTCCGGCGTTTCCTTGCGTCGTCCGCCGAGGTCTTCAGGCGCGAACATGCGGTCGGCCACTTCACCGGATCCGCCTGGGTGGTGAGCGCCGACGGCGCCCGCGTGCTGCTCATGCACCATCGCAAGCTGGGCCGCTGGCTCCAGCTCGGGGGACATGCCGACGGCGATCCGGATCTCGAGCGCGTGGCGCTGCGCGAGGCGGAGGAGGAATCCGGCCTGGACGGCCTGCGCCTGGAGGGACCGATCCTCGACATCGACCGCCACCGCATCCCGGCCCGCGGCGACGAACCCGAGCACTGGCACTACGACGTGCGCTACGTGGTGCGCGCGACCGCCGGCGAGGCATGCGAGGCGAACGCGGAGTCGCTGGCGCTGGCGTGGCGCCCGGTGGAAGCGCTCGCCGCCGACCCGGGCGCGGATGCGTCGATCCGGCGCATGGCGCAGAAGTTCCTCGCGCGCGTTCGAGGAGAGAACGAAGAGGAGTGAGAAACGAGTGCAGCGCCGCGACGCGTCCCCTCGTTGCCCACTCCTCGCGCTCCTCAGGCGCGACCCGCGAACTCGCCGGTCGTGGTGTTGACCAGGATGGTCTCGCCGTTGGTGATGTACTCGGGAACCATGATCTCGATGCCCGTGGAGAGGGTCGCCGGCTTCGGCCGCTTGGTCGCGGTGCCGCCCTTCAGTTCCGGCGGGGTGTCGGTCACCTGCAGCGCGACGGTCTGCGGCAGCTGCAGGGCGACCGGCGTGTCGTCGATGATCTGCACGTAGCAGCCTTCGAGGCCGTCGGTGATGTAGCCGGCGTCCTCGCCCACCGCGTCGGCGTCCAGCTGGTAGGGCGTGTAGTCCTCCGCGTCGAGGAAGACGAAGGCATCGCCGTCCTTGTAGGAGAAGTTGGCCTGACGACGGCTCAGCTCGATCTCCCGGAGCTCGTCCTCGGCGCGCAGGCTCAGGTCCAGCTTGGTGCCGCCGGGCACGCTGTAGAGGGTGAAGCGGAAGGTCACGTTGCCGCCGCGGCCCTGCGGGCTGCTGCGCTCGATGTCGCGGACCTGGTAGACGCCGCCGTTGTGCTCGACGACGTTGCCCTTCTTGATCTCGGAGGCTTTCATGGGTGCGGGGATCCGGTGCTTCGGCTGGGTCGGTTACTTGGGCTGGAGGCGCACGGCGCCGTCGAGGCGGATGGTCTCGCCGTTGAGGTAGCCGTTGGCGAGGATGAAGGCCACCGTCCGCGCGAACTCCTCCGGACGGCCCAGGCGCGCAGGGAACGGAATGGAGGCGGCCAGCGCGGTCTGCACGTTCTCGGGCATGCCGTCGACCATCGGCGTCCAGAAGATGCCCGGGGCCACGGTCATGACGCGCACCCCGAAGCGCGCGAACTCGCGCGCCATCGGCAGGGTCATGCCGACGATGCCGGCCTTGGACGCGGAGTAGGCCGCCTGGCCGATCTGGCCCTCGAAGGCCGCCACGCTCGCGGTGTTGACGACCACGCCGCGCTCGCCGTCGACGCCGGGCTCGTTGTGCTGGAAGTGCTCGGCGCAGGCCTTGGCGACGTTGAAGCTGCCGACCAGGTTGACCATCACCGTGGTGCTGAAGGTGGACAGCGGCATCGCGCCCTCGCGTCCGAGGACGCGGCCGGCGCCGATGATGCCGGCGCAGTTGACGCAGGCGTTGAGCCCGCCGAGGAAGTCCTTGGCGGCGGCGACGTTCGAGGCCACGCCGGCCTCGTCGGTGACGTCGGTCGCGAAGAAGCGCGCCTTGTCGGCACCGAGCGCCTCGACCGCGGCCGCGCCCTTCTCGGCGTTCACGTCGAACAGCGCCACGCGTCCGCCCTGGGCGACGAGGTGCTCGGCGGTGGCGAGACCGAGGCCGGAGACGCCTCCGGTGATGACGGCACGGACGGCTTCGAGCTGCATGGGCGGTTCCTGTCGGACGGTGGGGCGCGGATTCTACCGTCCGCGTGCGCCACGGGGGCCGGGCGGTGCAGCCGATCATGGGCGACGACGACCGATAGGCGGCGTCCGCCTCCGTGGGAGCGGCTTCAGCCGCGATCCGACGGCCCTTCATACGGAAGGCTGGTCGCGGCTGAAGCCGCTCCTGCACCGGCGCCCGGTTACCGGGAGGCGAGCGCGGCGAGCAGTTCGGGGGTGTCCATCAGCGCCGCGAAGGGCCGCACCGGCGACGGCGGGTCGCTCTGCGCGCGCAGGGTCTTCTGCCATACGCCCACGTCGTGCCAGCGCCCGAGCTTGTAGCCGCAGGCCCGCCAGACGCCCGCAGCGGCGAAACCCATCGATTCGTGCAGCGCGACGCTGCCGGGGCCGGGAAGGGTGATCACCCCCACCGCCTCGGTGATGCCCTGCAATGCGAGCGCGTCGAACAGCGCCGCGTAGAGGCGCCGCGCGACGCCGCGGCGGCGCGCGTCCGGGTGGGTGTAGACGGAGGTCTCCGCGATCCAGTCGTAGGCGGCGCGCTCGCGGAAGCGCGAGGCGTAGGCGTAGCCGAGGACGCGACCGTCCTCCTCCAGAACGAGCCAGGGATGCGTCGCCAGTCGCCCGAGCATGCGCGCGCGCATCGCGGCCACGTCCGGCACCTCGGTCTCGAAGGTGAGGGCGGAATCGAGGACGCAGGGCGCGTAGATCGCCTGCACCGCCTCCGCGTCGCCCGCCTGCGCGACGCGGATGGTGCCGTGGCGGAGCAGCGGCGCGGCGTCGCCCGCGGCGTCGGCCGGCGCGCCCGGAGGCGGAAGGGTGTCGGACATGGGAAGTTCCGCGGGGAAGCCCATTGCGGGCGGACGGCTCAGCCGGCGGTGCCCGAGCGTCCGGCACGACCGACCTTGCTGCCATTCTCCCGCCCCAGCAGGGCGGAGAGCCAGCGCCCGGTGTCGATGAGGCCGTCGAGGTCCACGCCCGTGGCCATGCCCAGTCCGTCGAGCATGAAGACCACGTCCTCGGTCGCGACGTTGCCGCTGGCGCCCGTGGCGTAGGGGCAGCCGCCGGTGCCCGCCACCGCCGCATCCACGACGCGGACGCCCTCCTCGAGGCAGGCGAGGATGTTCGCCAGCGCCTGGCCGCGGGTGTCGTGGAAATGCACCGCCAGTGCCGGCATCGGCACGGCCGCGGCCACCGCACGCAGCATCTCGCGCGCCCTGCGCGGGGTGCCGATGCCGATGGTGTCGCCCAGCGAGACCTCGTAGCAGCCCATGGCATGCAGGCGCTCGGCCACGCGCACCACGTCGGCCACCGGCACCTCGCCCTGGTAGGGGCAGCCGAGCACGGTCGAGACGTAGCCCCGCACGCGCACGCCGTCGGCACGCGCGCGTTCCAGCACCGGCGCGAAGCGTTCGAGCGAGGCGTCGACGCTGGCATTGATGTTGCGCTGGTTGAAGGCCTCGGATGCCGCGGTGAACACCGCGACCTCCTCCACGCCGACCGCGCGCGCGCGGTCGTAGCCGGTCTCGTTCGGCACCAGGACCGGGTAGCGCACGCCCGGGCGCCGCGCGATGCCCGAATAGACCTCGGCGGCGTCGGCGAGCTGCGGCACCCACCTGGGGCTGACGAAGCTGGTCGCCTCGATGCTGCGCAGGCCGGTCGCCGAGAGGCGGTCGATCAGGGCGATCTTGTCGGCGGCGGGAACGATGGTCTTCTCGTTCTGCAGGCCGTCGCGCGGGCCGACCTCGACGATGCGGACGGAATCGTTCATGGCTGTGCTCCGGGGATGGATGTCGTGGTCGGGTCCGCGCGCTGCAGGACGATCGCGTCGCGGCGGGCATCGGCGGAAGCGACGCCAGCACCGTGTCGATGTCGCCGTCCGCATCGAGCGCCACCGTCCACGGACCGAGGCGCGCGCCTGCGAGCGTGCCGGCGGCGAGAGCGTCCGTCAGGCCCTGCGCGTCCAGCTCCTCGACGACCAGCGCGCCGTCCCGGAGGGCGTAAGGGTGCAGCAGCATCCGCGTCGCGCCGAGCCTCTCCACGGTCCGTGGATCGTCCAGCAGGCGCGCGGCATCCGCCGCCGTCAGCGCGAAGTAGCGTGCGTCCCCGACCCGCAGGGTGCGCAGCGTCGCGTGGACCGCGTCGCGTCCGTTCGGCAGCGCGATCCTGCAGTCGGCGTCGACGGTGACGATGGCGTTCTCGCTCCCGCCGATGACCCGCGAGAGCGCGCCGGACCGCCAGGCTCCCACCAGGTCCGCATCGCAGCCGAGTCGCCCGGCCGGCACCTCGAGGGCGATGCAGCCCGAGAGCAGGGCGGCAAGGCATACGGGCGGGAGGGCGCGCGGGATCACTGCGCGTCCAGACGGACGAGCACGGCGTCGGCATCGACGAAGTCGCCTGCGGCGCCGCGCACCTCGGCGACGACGCCGGCGCGGGGCGCCTTCAGGCTCAACTCCATCTTCATGGCCTCGATGACCATGACCTCCTGACCCGCCTCGACGGCATCGCCGGGCGCGCACTTCACCACCACGACCCGACCCGGCATCGGCGCGAGCACGCTGTCGGCACCCGCACCGCCGGCGGCGGAAGCCTGCTGGTGGAGCGGCACCGCCTCCACGCGCAACCGCCGGCGTCCGTCGTGCACCAGCAGTTGCCGCCCGCCGTCGGCGACCCGGAAGCGGCGGCCGACCGCGTCGATCCGCAGGCTGAGGACCTCGTCCTCCAGGCGCGCGCCGTCCACCTGCGCCACCTCGTCGTCGAGTTCGATGCGGTAGCTGCCGCCGCTGCCCTGCGCGTACAGGTCGACGCGCGCGTCGCGGTGCAGGAAGGCCAGCGCGCGGCCGCCGCGATGGCCCAGCCGCCAGCCGTCGCCGAGCGCCCAGGGCGAGTCCGGTTCGCCGGCGGCGAGGGCATCGCGCCGCGCCGCGCGCTCCTGATCGATGAGACGCGCGACCGCGGCGGCGACCAGCAGCTCCCGATCGGCATCCCCGGCCGTCGAGACGAAGGCGTCCAGGTGGCGGTCGAGGAAGCCGGTGTCGATGGTGCCCCCGACGACCGCCGGGTGCCGGACCAGCCGTTCGAGGAACTCGACGTTGGACTTGGGACCGGCGATCTCGCAGGCCGCCAGCGCCTCGCGCAGGCGCGCCAGCGCGCGCGGGCGATCGGCGTCGTGGACGATCAGCTTGGCGATCATCGGGTCGTAGAAGATGGTCACCGTGTCGCCCTCGACCACGCCGGCATCGATGCGCACGTGGGCGTCCGGTGCGGGCAGGCGCAGGCGGTCGAGGCGCCCGGAGCCGGGCAGGAAACCGGCGTCGGGATCCTCGGCGTACAGGCGCACCTCGATGGCGTGGCCGCGCTGCGTCACCGCGTCCTGCGGCAGGGGCAGGGCCTCGCCCGCGGCGACCCGGAGCTGCCACTCGACGAGGTCGAGCCCGGTCACCATCTCCGTCACCGGGTGCTCGACCTGCAGGCGGGTGTTGATCTCCATGAAGTAGAAGCCGCCGTCCTGGCCGACGATGAACTCGACGGTACCGGCGTTCACGTAGTCGATCGCGCGGCCGGCGAGCACCGCGGCCGCGCCCATGGCCTCGCGCAAGGCGGGCGTCAGGAAGGGCGAGGGCGACTCCTCCAGCACCTTCTGGTAGCGGCGCTGGGCCGAGCACTCGCGCTCCGCGAGGTGAATCACCCCGCCGTGGGCGTCGCCGAAGATCTGGATCTCGATGTGCCGCGGCTGCTCGACGTAGCGCTCCAGCAGCACGCGGTCGCGCCCGAAGGCGTTCCGCGCCTCGCGCTGGCAGCTCTCCAGGGCGGCGGCGAAGTCCTCCGCCGCGCGCACGATGCGCATGCCCTTGCCGCCGCCGCCGTGCGCGGCCTTGATCATCAGCGGATAGCCGATGGCGTCGGCCTCGGCGCGGAGGCGCCCGGGGTCCTGGTCCTCGCCGGTGTAGCCCGGCACGACCGGGACGCCCGCGGCCTGCATCAGCTCCTTGGCGCCCGCCTTGCTGCCCATCTTCCGCATGGAGGCGGCGCGGGGGCCGACGAAGACCAGCCCGGCGGCCTCGACCGCCTCGGCGAAGTCGGCGTTCTCGGACAGGAAGCCGTAGCCGGGATGGATGGCCTGGGCGCCGCTGGCGCGGGCGACCTCGAGGATGGCGTCGCCGCGCAGGTAGCTGTCGGCCGGACGCGGGCCGCCGATGCAGTGCGCCTCGTCGGCCTGGCGCACGTGCTGGGCGTCGGCGTCGGCCTCGGAGTAGACCGCCACGGTGCGGATGCCGAGCCGGCGGCAGGTGCGGATCACGCGGCAGGCGATCTCGCCGCGGTTCGCGATGAGGAGGGTGTCGAACATGCGGGCTCCGCGTTCGGTGGTCACGGGGTCGGGGTCCAGGCAGGGGCGCGCTTGTCGAGGAAGGCGGCCAGGCCCTCCTGGCCCTCGGGCGAGACGCGCAGGCGGGCGATCAGCGCCGCGTTCGCGGCATCCATCCCCGGCGCGGCCGGACCGGCGGCGACGCGTGCGACGAGGCGCTTGGCCTCGGCGACCGCCAGCGGCCCCGCCTTGGCGAGCAGCGCGCACTGGCGGGCGACCGCGGCGTCGAGCGCGTCCGGCTCGACCACCTGGTGCAGGAGGCCGATCCGATGGGCCTCCGCCGCGTCGAAGACCTCGGCGGTCTGGAACCAGCGGCGGGCCTGGCGTGCACCGATGGCCGCCACGACGAAGGGCGAGATCGCGGCCGGGACGAGCCCGAGCCGTGTCTCGGTCAGGCCGAACTTCGCCTCCGGCACGCCGATCGCGATGTCGCAGCAGGCGACGAGGCCGACGCCGCCACCGAAGGCGGCGCCGTGGACGCGCGCGATGGTCGGCTTGGAGAGCGCATCCAGGCTGCGCATCAGCCGCGCGAGGCCCTCAGCGTCGCTGCGGTTCTCCTCCTCGGAGGCCACGGCCATGCGCCGCATCCAGTTGAGGTCGGCACCGGCCGAGAACGAGGGGCCGTCGCCGGCGAGCACCACCGCGCGGACGTCCGGATCGGCATCGAGCGCGGAGAGGGCCGCCGTCAGCGCCGCGATCAGGGCGTCGTCGAAGGCGTTGTGCAGGGCGGGGCGGGCGAGGACGAGGCGGGCGACGGCGCCGTCGCGCTCGATGCGCAGGCCGTCGGTTCCGGAGAGGGCGTCGGTCATGGGGAGGGCGGCGATGGTCAGCCCTCGATGGTAGAGCGTGCGCCCTCCGAGGTCGCGCACCGGACGTACTGCGGCGCAGCATCCGCGCGCCGCGGAGCCCGCTCCGGCGCGGCTCCGCGACCGGGCGGGAGGGCCCGGCGTGCTACAATCGCGCGCTTTGCACGTCGACGCGCCGGCCTTTCCGGAAGGCGCGTCTTCCACCCGCATGGGGAGCAGGCAAGTGCCTGCGCAACAACGGATTTCTATGGTCGAGCACGCGAAGGAAATCATTCCGGTCAACATCGAGGACGAGATGCGCCGGAGCTACCTCGATTACGCCATGAGCGTGATCGTGGGCCGCGCCCTCCCGGATGTTCGTGATGGCCTCAAGCCCGTCCATCGCCGCGTCCTGTACGCGATGAACGAGCTCGGCGCGCACAGCAACAAGCCCTACTACAAGTCGGCGCGCATCGTCGGCGACGTCATCGGTAAGTACCACCCGCACGGCGACGCGTCGGTGTACGACACGCTGGTGCGCATGGCGCAGCCGTTCTCGCTGCGCTACATGCTGGTGGACGGCCAGGGCAACTTCGGCTCGGTCGACGGCGACTCCGCCGCGGCGATGCGCTACACCGAGGCGCGCATGTCGCGGCTCACGCACGAGCTGCTCGCCGACATCGACAAGGAAACCGTCGACTTCCAGCCCAACTACGACGAGAAGGAGCTCGAGCCGAGCGTCCTGCCCTCGCGGGCGCCGAACCTGCTGATCAACGGTTCCGCGGGCATCGCGGTCGGCATGGCGACGAACATTCCGCCGCACAACCTCTCCGAGGTGATCGACGCCACCCTCGCGCTGATCCGCGACCCCGAGCTGTCGATCGACGACCTGATCCAGTACATCCCGGGCCCCGACTTCCCGACCGCGGGCATCATCAACGGCACCTCTGGCGTCCACCTGGCCTACCAGACCGGCCGTGGCCGCGTGCGCATGCGCGCCCGCGCCGAGATCGAGGTGGACGAGAAGACCGGCCGCGAGGCGATCGCGGTCACCGAGATCCCCTACCAGGTCAACAAGGCGCGGCTGATCGAGAAGATCGCCGAGCTGGTCAAGGAAAAGCGGATCGAGGGCATCTCGGAGCTGCGCGACGAGTCCGACAAGGACGGCATGCGCATCTACATCGAGGTCAAGCGCGGCGAGTCGGCCGAGGTCGTGCTGAACAACCTCTACGCGCAGACCCCGATGGAGTCCGTGTTCGGCATCAACATGGTGGCGCTGGTCGACGGCCGCCCGCAGTTGCTGAACCTCAAGCAGATCATCGAGGCCTTCATACGCCACCGCCGCGAGGTGGTGACCCGCCGCACCATCTTCGAGCTGCGCAAGGCCCGCGCCCGCGCCCACATCCTCGAGGGGCTGACGGTCGCGCTCGCCAACATCGATGAGATGATCGAGCTGATCAAGACCTCGTCGAACCCGCAGGAGGCGCGCGAGCGCATGCTGGCGCGGCGCTGGGAGCCGGGCATGGTGCGCAGCCTGCTCGACGCCGCCGGCGCCGACGCGTCCAAGCCGGAAGACCTGCCGGCGGGCGTGGGCCTGCTGGAGGGCGGCTACCAGCTCACCGAGGTCCAGGCCAAGGAGATCCTGGAGATGCGCCTGCACCGCCTCACGGGGCTGGAGCAGGAACGGCTCACCGACGAGTACCGCCAGCTGCTGGAGACCATCCGCGGCCTGATCGAGATCCTCGAGAACCCCGAGCGCCTGCTCGAGGTCATCTGCGAGGAGCTGGAGAACCTCAAGGCCGAGTTCGGCGACGCGCGCCGCACCGAGATCCGCCCGGCCGAGGAGGATCTCGACATGCTCGACCTCATCGCGCCCGAGGACGTGGTGGTCACGCTCTCGCACGCCGGCTACGCCAAGCGCCAACCGGTCAGCGCTTACCGCGCGCAGAAGCGCGGCGGCCGCGGCCGCGCGGCGGCGGCGACCAAGGAAGAGGACTTCATCGACCGCCTGTGGCTGGTCAACACCCACGACACGCTGCTGACCTTCACCAGCACCGGCCGGGTGTTCTGGCTCAAGGTCTACCAGATCCCGGAGGCCGGCCCGAACGCGCGCGGGCGGCCGATCATCAACTGGATCCCGCTCGCCGAGGGCGAGCAGGTGCAGGCCGTGCTCCCGGTGCGCGAGTACCGCGAGGACTGCTTCGTGTTCTTCGCCACGGCCAACGGCACCGTCAAGAAGACCCCGTTGACCGAGTACGCCTACCAGCTGCAGCGCGGCAAGATCGCGATCAACCTGGAAGAGGGCGATGCGCTGGTCGATGCCCAGCTCACCGACGGCACCCGCGACGTGATGCTGTTCGCCTCGAACGGCAAGGCGGTGCGCTTCTCCGAGGACGGCGTGCGCCCGATGGGCCGCACCGCGACCGGCGTGCGCGGCATGAAGCTCGTGCCGGGCGAGACGGTCCGCAGCCTGATCGTGCTCGACGGCAACGGCGACATCCTCACCGCGACCGAGAACGGCTACGGCAAGCGCACCTCGGAATCCGAGTACCCGCGCAAGGGCCGTGGCACCCAGGGCGTCATCGCCATCCAGACGACGGCCCGCAACGGCCAGCTCGTCGGGGCCATCCAGCTCACCCAGGAGCACGAGATCCTGCTGATCTCCGACGGCGGCACCCTGGTCCGCACCCGCGCCTCCGAGGTCTCGCACGTCGGCCGCAACGCGCAGGGCGTCACCCTCATCCGCCTCGGCGAGAACGAGCGCCTGCAGGCGGTGGAGCGCGTCAACGCACTGCCGACCGACCTCGAGGACGAGGCGGTGGCGGCGGGCGAGGATGCGCCGGTGGGCACCGAGCCGCCGGCGGCGGATCCGGAGCCCGCGGACACCTGAGCCCGCATCCCGGTACCGACACGACGACAGGCCGCCTCCGGGCGGCCTGTCCCGTGATGGCGGGTGCCCCGCCGGGCACGGCCCATTCACGGCGGCGCTGGGAAGGTGCGGCATCCCCGAGCCAGAGCCACGCAGCCATGGGCGACATCCTCGACACCCTGAAGTCCGACCACCGCGACCTCCTCGCGCTCCTCTCGGAGATCTGCAGCACCGAGGACCGGGAGAAGGACCGCCGCAAGGATCTCCTCCGCCGGATCGAAGCCCACCTGGTCCCGCACGCGAAGTGGGAGGAGATCGTCTTCTATCCCGCCTTCGCCGAACGCGCCTCCCACGAGGAGCTGCTGCTGTACGCCGAGGCCCTGCAGGAGCACCGGGCGGTGGAGATGGCCGTCCTGCCCGACATCAAGGCGATCGACATCGACTCGCGCCAGTTCGCCGGCTCCGTCAACGTCCTGCGCGAACTGCTGAGCCACCACATCGAGGAGGAGGAGAACGACTTCTTCCAGGCCTTCGAGCGTCACTTCTCGCCCGACGAGCGCGCCGACCTCGACCGCCAGTACGCCGAATGGAAGGACTCCGCCGCCTCCAGCGCGATCCTCGGCTATGCCAAGGTCAAGTCGAACATCGCCTCGGTGATGCGCTTCCCCGGCGGCGCCCAGGGCTGAGCGGCGCGGGCGCCACCCGTGACTGCGCCTGCACGTCCGATCGCGGCTAATGCGCAGCAGACGCCGGAGCAGCTCCGGCTGCCGGAGACCATGATGCTGACGAAGTACCAGACCGCCTTCTGCGCATTGCTGCAGGCGGTCGACGAGGGCGAAGCGCTGCCCCGCAGCGTGCTCGACGTCCTCGAACGCGGCACGCCGCTGATCGAGCGGGCAGGGGACCGCGTCCACCTCAATGCCGAAGGCGAGCAGGCGCTCCGCCACGTCCGCCGCGAGATCGCCCGCGAACTCACCCGCCCCGAAACCCTGGGCCCCGCCGTGGTGCCACCGGCCCGGCCCCTGCTGCGCCGCATCGGCTGAACGCCCGGGCAGGGCCCGGTGCGGCTTCGTTCTTCGACCCGGGTGCCCGCTGCGCGCGCGCCTTCGCGACCGCCGCGAGCGGCGTGGTGTCGCGTCTGCGACGCCGGTCACGGAATGCTGCGGCGCGCTGCTCCTAGCTTCGAACCGCCGCATGGAGCGGCACCCGGTGCAATGCCGGTCCGAGATGTCCCTCGCCCGCTTCAGGCCCGCGATCGCCGCGCCTGCGGCCGGCAGCTCAGGAGATCCGTATGTCCAGGAAGATGAAAGTAGCTCTGTTCGGCCTCGTCGTCGCCTTCGGTGCCGGCGCCGCAAGCGCGACGTCGAGTTCGTGCCGCGAGTGCGAAATGCAGCGCATCGCGTGCGAGGCATCCAGCACCAGCGAGAACATCCACCTCTGCTGGCTCGAGTACACGGCATGCATGCAGAGTAACGGCTGCATCATTCCGTAACCTCGTCAGGGGCGGCAACGCCGCCCCTACCCGGATCGGTCACTGTCCGTAAACCGAACAGATCAGAATGGACCTCGCGGGCTTCTGGATGAGCCGCCACTGCCACGGATGAGCAACGCCCAGCATGACATCCGGTCAGAGCTGCCGTGCGGCAAGCTGCTCGCCAAACGGTCGATCCCGAGGCTCCCGGTCACGCGATCCTGCATCGTCAGCAGGAAGTGCGCCTTGGTGCCCGGAGCCGGACTCGAACCGGCATGACCTTGCGGCCGGAAGATTTTAAGTCTCCTGCGTCTACCGATTTCGCCATCCGGGCGGATGTCGCGGTGGCGAGAGGATAGCGCCTGCGGCATCCGGAGCGGCGTTCTCCGCGGCCGGATGCACGACGGCAGGCTTCAGTCGAGCAGTTCCGCCACGCGTTCCGGCGGGCGGGCGACCACGGCGCGCTCACCGCGGACGAGGATGGGACGCTCGATGAGGCGCGGGTGCGCCGCCATCGCTTCGAGCAGCTCGGCGCGGGTGCGCTCCGGTGCTGTGAGCGCGAGCTCGGCGTACTCGGCTTCGCCGCGGCGCATGAGCGCACGCGGATCGTCGAGGCCGAGGCGGCCCAGGAGCCGCTCGAGTTCGGCCGCAGTCGGCGGCGTCTCCAGATAGCGGACGATCCGGGGGGCGAGGCCGCGCGCCTGCAGGAGGTCGAGTGCGGCGCGGGACTTGGAGCAGCGCGGGTTGTGGTAAAGGATGAGGTCGTCGGACATCCCGCAAGTCTAGGCGATGCGCAGGTGCGGCGAATCGCTTGACCCTCGGACCATGCGGCGCTTAAGATGCGCGCCCTCTTGGGGCGGTTAGCTCAGCGGTAGAGCATTGCCTTCACACGGCAAGGGTCACAAGTTCGAACCTTGTACCGCCCACCACGAGACTCCGCGCTGGCTTCCGGCGTCGACGAAAGGGCCGCCCGCAAGGGCGGCCTTTTTTCGTTCCGGCGGGCAGGCAACGGCCTGCGCGGCGCGCCTCGGTCCCTCCGCATGCGGCCGCCCGATCCCGCACCCTTGCCGCCAATCCATCGGCGGTGCGGCCCGGTCATGCCGGGCGGGCTCCCCGCTCCTTTTCCCGACCAGGCTGACGACCGCGCTAGGGCGAATCGACATTCATTCCAGCCACATCGGAATCGATGCGAGGTAGAGGAAGGC
>NZ_JBHSGG010000032.1:0-17586 GCF_042654365.1 Coralloluteibacterium thermophilum | reverse complement strand
GCGTCGCGTGGCAGACCAGTCCGCAAGGTTCGCGCATGTCGCTGACCGGCCCCGAGAACTTCGCCGAGCGTCGCAGCCAGTGGGACGAGGTCAAGCGCATCCGCCAGCTCAAGGGCTGCGCCGCCTGCAAGAACGCCATCCGTGGCTGGGGTCTGATCGCGTGCGGCCTCACGCCGCAGCGCAGGTTCCCGGCCTGCACCAACACCGGACATTTCGACTACGAGGGGAGGAAGGCCGCATGAGCCAAGTCGACACATTCGGCGAGTACGTCAGGCGCCGGCTGGACGCGTGGGGCCGAGAGTTCGCGCTGTCCCGGGACTGCGAGTACCTCGGGCACCAGTCTAAGAACATGCTCCAAGTGCTGATCGAGCATCGCGGGGAGATGCCCCCGAAAGTAGTGGGGTTCAAGCCGCTGGAGACACCGCCGTTGGAGCAACAGATCGAAGACATTGTGGCGGATGTGGCTCGCACGAACGTCGCAATGGCCTGTGCCCTTCGCGGGTACTACTGCGGTACGGGCCGGCGCAAGGTCGAGCGATTCGAGGAGGCGAATCGGCTGCTCTACGGCCTCACTGGAGGCGTGATGCATGTGCGTGCCTACCTCGATCTGGTGAAGCGGGGAGAGGAATTCGTCCGTGGATTCTTGTTGGGGCTTGCTCAAGCTGCTTGACAGGTGCCACCGCGCGACGGCATATTTGTGGCACGCTGTGATAAGAGCCCCTGCCGAAAGGCGGGGGCTTTTTCGTTACGCTCGAAGACTGTCGCTTGACAGAAACCCCGGGGCCGCGGACGCCGCAAGGCTGGACAGGCGCCAGTCTTGGATCGGAATGCGCAGGCTGATGCGCGGCATGCGTCGGCGGTTGGCGCCGAGGGCCGGGAAAGCGGGCCGGAAACGTCCAGCCCTAACCCTGCAGGTGCGAGTACCAAGCCGGAGATCAGCGCCGGCCCGATCCGACTAACGCAAGGGCTCGCTTCGGCGGGCCCTTTCTTTTTGGGCGCTCCCCACGCCCAGCCCGCCGACAAGTCCCTCGTGAGGGGACCGGCGGGCGCCTACGGAGCCACGGCATGATCACATCTGATGCTGGCGTGGCGCTGATCAAGCGTCACGAGGGCTGGCGCCCGCGCGTGTACAACGACCCCGCTGGCTATGCGACGGTCGGATACGGCCACCTGATTGCCAAGCGTCCGGCCACGGCTGAGGAGCTGGCCCGGGCGCCGCTGACCGAGGCAGAGGGCAACCTGCTGCTGCGCGAGGACCTGACGCAGGCCGAGTGGGCGGTGACGGACCTGGTCAAGGTCCCGCTCACCCAGAACCAGTTCGACGCGCTGGTGAGCTTCGTCTTCAACGTCGGCCGCGGGAACTTCCAGGGCTCGACGCTGCTGCGCAAGCTCAACGCCGGCGACTACGCGGGCGCGGCGAACGAGTTCGGGCGCTGGGTCTACGCCGGCGGCAAGGTTCTGTCGGGCCTCGTGCGTCGGCGCGAGGACGAGCGCAGGCTGTTCCTGTCGTGATTCCTGAGGCTGAGGCGCTGGTCGCAGCGGCACAGGGAGTCGGGAGCGTCGGCACCTGGAGCATCGCTCTCGGCTCCGTCGTGAGCGGCGTGCTTCTGTTCCGGCAGTGGCTGAGCAGGAACGCAAGGGACCGGGCTGGCGACACCGCGGCGATCGAGATGATCGAGCGCCTGGAGCGCCAGCTGACAGCCGCGAACGAACGCGCTGATCGATACGCGGCAGAGCGGAACGACCTCGCGCGAAAGGTTGGGCGGCTGGAGGGCGAGATCACCGCATTGCAGAGGGAGGTCCGCCACCTCACGGCTCAGATGGAGCAGATGCAACGCGCAGCGGGCATCCCGTCCGCCGAGGGCAATACCCCATGACCCACCACGAGATAGGCATGACAGCGAGGCGCTGGCTGAGCAAGTACGACGGGCTGATCGGCTGCCTGCTCCTGATCCTCGGAGGAGCCATCGCGGGCTGGTATGCGAGCCAGGCCAACGGCGTGGCTGAGCGCGCCTCCATGATGGAGAGGCACGCCCAGGAGCTGCGATACACCCGCGACGCCTACGACGAGGCGACCCGGGCGATGCAGGCGCAGATCCAGTCCCTGACCGCGACCACGGCACGGGCGGCTGATCGTTCGGCGGACGCGGCGGTTACTGCGCAGCGTGCAGCCTCGACCGCTGAGCAGGCGGTACAGCACTCGCAGGGCGAGAAGCGCTGATGATCCGCGCTCTGGTCGCGGTCATCGCCGCGCTCATCGTGGTCTTGGGCGTCCAGTCGTGCAGGTTGCACGGCGCGCAGATGGCTCTGGCTGACCAAGAGATCGAGGCGGCGACAGATCGAGAGGCGGCACTGGCAGCCATGACCAACATGATCCTCGACGTCCGGCGCCGGGAGCGTGAGGCCCAAGAGCGTCACAACACCGTCGTCGCTGAGCTACAGGAGCAACTAACCAATGCGCAGCTGGTTGGCGAGTCCGTTACTGCTGATCTCCGTGCTGCTCGGCTCAGGTTGCGCGAGCACTGGGCGTGCCCCGCCGGAGATGGTGTGCCCGGTACTCCCGGAGCCGCCGCCAGCGGTGATGCAGGAGCCGCGCTTCGAGAGCGAGATTCGGGCCATCTTGTTCGAATCGGCGCCGAGTGCGACGCCCGCATCCGAGCAGCCCAAGCCGTGATCCGGACGGACAGGCAGTGAGCGGGGGCAGCGATGGGCTGGGTTGAGATCGCGGCCGCTGGCGCCCAATACGAGTTCGACGATCACGGCTTTGGAGGCGCTGAGATGTCCGGCAGCGTCATCCGAGCCACGGACATGACTGGCGGGTTCAGCGTCCATCTCTGGGACACACCGCGTCGCTTCCGGCTGACATTCTCGGGCTACCGGTCCTACGCGGTGGTAGGCAACGAGGGCCTGAGCTACGTCGTGTACTACCCGGATGACGAGGAGGCCTTCGTCTACAACGGCGATACGGCACGCGACGCGCACAGGTTCGTGCCGAATCCCGTTGAGACGAGCGAGACGTGGTCTATCACGTACGGGACTGGCGCCGGGACCGAGACATCTCGGCAGGACTCGTTCGAGATGCTGGTGGAGGTATGGGCCGACGACCCTGCGCCACCTCCGCCGCCGCAGGGCACCGTCTACGTCGCCCGTAGCAACCAGCGCCTCTACCGGGGCAGCGATGCACATTTCACGGTGCAGGTGCGAGACGAGGAGGGGAAGCCGTCCTTTGAGGGGCTGGACCTCGCGGTCGATGTCCTCATGAGGGGGCGGCGGCTCTCCTCGGTGCCGGCCCGGAGCCCGGAGCCCGGACAGGTCAGCTGGACTATCCCGGCTGGGCAGAGCCGCCGTCAGCTGCACGGGATCAACGTGGCGACGCTGCTGGTACGTGCTGGCGGCCAGGTGGTCCACATCGCGACGCTTGAGGTCGTAGGGGACTCGCACTGATGGCGCGACCCAGCAAGTACACAGACGAGATCCTTGACGTGATCTGTGAGCGGTTGTCGGAGGGTGAGCCGCTTGCGCAGATCTGCCGCGACGAGGGGATGCCGACTGACCGCACTGTGAGGAACTGGGTGAGGGAGCGGGATGACGTTTCTTCCGCCATCGCACGCGCGCGTGAGATCGGCTTCGACCGCATTGCGGAGGATTGCCTCGCTATCGCGGATGAGCAGGCCGGTGACGTCCAGCGCGACAAGCTGCGGATCGAGACGCGGTTGAAGCTCCTGGCGAAGTGGGACCCGAAGCGATTCGGCGACAGGAACCAGATGGAGCTGAGTGGGCCGAACGGCGGCCCCGTTGAGCAGACAACTCGCATCGAGATCGTCGCCGTGGAGGCGAAGGCGCCGGAATGAGCACGCTGCGGCTGGAGATCCCGGCCAAGATGCTGCCGTTTCAGACCCACCGCGCACGTCACAAGATCGCCCGTGGGGGGCGAGGTTCGGCGAAGTCGTGGAGCATCGCCAGGCTGCTGGCTGTACGCGGGTATGTGGAGCCGACGCGCTGGCTCTGCTGCCGCGAGACCCAGAAGTCGATCAAGGAGTCGTCGCACCGGTTGCTGGCAGACCAGATCAAGGCGCTAGGCCTGGGCCGCTTCTACGACGTACAGGACAAGCTGATCAAGGCCCCGAACGGAACCGAATTTTCGTTCGTCGGCCTCAAGGAGCACACCGCCGACAGCATCAAGTCCTACGAGGGCTACGACGGCGCTTGGATCGAGGAGGCGCACTCGGTCAGCGAGCGATCTGCCCAGGTGCTGATCCCGACGATTCGAAAGGCCGGGTCCGAGCTGTGGTGGAGCTACAACCCGGAGCAGGAGGACGACTTCGTCCATCAGCTAGCGGGCCAGGACGACCCGGACACGCTGGTGGTGGACATCAACTGGCGGGACAACCCGTGGTTCCCGGGTGAGCTCGACAAGGAGCGCCGGAAGCTGCAAGCGATCAACGACGACCTCTACCAGCACGTCTGGGAGGGGAAGTGCCGCTCTCTCGCCGGCTTGCTGTTCAAGCGCGACTGGTTCCGGTTCTACGACGTGCTGCCCAGCCGCCTGAACCTGTACATCGCCAGCGACTATGGCGTGACCGAGGGTGGCGGCGACCACACCGAGCACGGGGTTTGGGGCCTCTCGCCGAACGGCGACCTCTACGCGGTGGACTGGTGGTACGGGCAGACCGACCCATCGGACTGGATCGACGCCTGGATCGCCTTGGGGGCGCAGTACCGGCCGCTGGCGGCCTTCGAGGAAAAGGGCGTGATCCTCCGGGCGCTGGACTCGGCGATCACAAAGCGCATGCGGGAGACCGGCACGTTCATCCGCCGCGTTCCGCTCGCGTCGGCGGGCAGCAAGGCGGAGCGCGCTCTGGGCTTCGCAGCCCGAGCGTCTGCCGGCGCGGTCTACCTGCCTGCCGGGAAGCCGTGGGCGATGCGATTGCTGAACCAGCTGTGTGCCTTCAACGGCGAGGACGGTCGGCAGGACGACGCCGTGGACGTGTGCAGCCTGATTGGCCGAGGGCTGGACAGCATGGCAAATGCAGCTCCGGGCGCCGCTCAGCCCAGGTCACGCCGCAAGGACTACGACCTCGATGACGAGGATGAACTGAATTGGAAGGCAGCATGACCGACGACGCTCTTGCGCAGGCGCTACGACAGTTCGAAGAAGCGTACGACCAGACGCAGAACGAGCGCGCCGCTGCCGAGCGGGATCGCGACTACTACGACGGTCGTCAGATCACGGCGGAGGAAGAAGAGGTCCTCCGTAAGCGAAAGCAGCCCGTGGTCATCTACAACCGCATCAAGCCGAAGATCAACAGCCTGCTCGGATTCGAGCGTCGGCAGCGCACGGACCCGAAGGCATTTCCGCGCACCCCGCAGCACGACAAGGATGCAGAGGCGGTTACCGACGCCCTCAGGTTCGTCTGCGACCAGAACCAATGGCAGAAGCTGCGTTCCGACGTTGCCGAGGACATGTTCATTGAGGGGATCGGCGCCTGCACCGTAACCGTGGCGCAGAAGGCGGACGGCCAGTTCGATGTGAAGCTGACGCGGGTGCCGTGGGACCGGTTCTACCGTGATCCGCACAGCCGAGCACGCGACTTCTCTGACGCGAACTTCCTCGGCGTCGTGCTCTGGATGGACGAGAAAGACGCGCTCGCCCTCTACCCAGGGAAAGAAGACGTCATCAAAAGCGCCTACACGACAGGCGAGACCGACGGCAACACGTACGACGACCGCCCCAAGCTGAACTGGAGCGACGACAAGCGGAAGCGCATCCGCGTGCTGCAGCACCGCTGGCGCGAGGATGGGAAGTGGATGACGGCCACGCTCTGTCGTGGCGGGTATCTGCGCGACCCGCAGCCGTCGCCGTACCTCGATGAGGACGGAGCCCCGGCCTGCGACCTGCTGGCGGTTTCGGCGTACGTGACGCGCGAGAACGAGAGGTACGGTGAGGTCCGCAACATGATCTCGGCGCAGGACGAGATCAACAAGCGGCGCAGTAAGGCCCTCCACAGGCTCTCGGTCAACCAGTTCATCTACGAGCGAGGCGCGGTGGCCGACGTGGCCGCGACGAAGCGCGCACTCGCCGAGCCCGACGGCGCGATTGAAGTGACGCCGGACATGCGCTTTGAGCTGCGCGACAACGCAACCCTGGCCCAGATGCAGGGCGAGCTGCAGATGCTGCAGGAGGCAAAGGCGGAGATCGACGCATCGGGGGTCAACCCAGCGCTTCAGGGTGACGTGCAGGCGCCGTCCGGGCGCGCCGTGGAGGCTCTGCAGATCGCGGGGCTACAGGAGCATGCGACCGCATTTGACTCGCTGCGCGACTGGTCGTGGCGTGTCTATCGCGCGATCTGGTGCCGCATCCGGCAGTACTGGACAGAGGAACGCTGGATCCGCGTCACCGACAACGAGAACAACTTGCGCTGGGTGGGCCTGAATCGCCAGGCGACCCAGGCTGAACTGGTGATTGAGCAGGCTCGGCAGCAGGGCAGGGAACTGACGGACGAGCAGATCGCGATGCTTCAGGCTGACCCTCGATTCCAGGAGGTCGTCACCCAGAACGACCTCGCCGAGCTCGACGTGGACATCATCGTGGAAGACGGCCCCGACTCGGTGACGATTCAGTCGGAGCAATTCGAGCAGTTGGTCGAGCTGAAGAAGGCGGATCCCAGCGCAATCCCGACCGCGATGGTCATCGAGGCGTCCAGCCTGCGGAACAAGGACCAGATCCTTGAGCACCTCGAAAGCGGCGGTATCCCTCTGCAGGTGCAACAGCAGATGCAGGAAATGCAGCAGGCGTTGCAGGAGGCCCAGCAGCAGGTTCAACAGGCTGAGCAGAAGGCTCAGAGCGCCCAAGGCGAGCAGCAGATCAAGGCTGCGGAGCTGGATTTGCGGCGCATGGAGCTGCAGATCGAGGCCCAGAAGCTGGAGATCGAGCGTTTCAGGGCGGAGACCGATCGTATGCAGGCCATGCGGCCGCCCGATCCGCCACAGGTGCCTTTAGTGCAGTGAACCAAGGCCCGCAAGGGCCTTTTTTGTTGCCTGACGGCGACGACGGACGCGCCCGTTCCCTAGCGCGATACGCGACGACGGCGTTCGGTCGATGTGGAGAGCAGAACCATGAGCGAGCAGGACAAGGACTTTCTCGACGGGATGGGTGACGACACGCCGGCCGAAGCGGCCGATGAATCTGACATCCAGACGGGCGAGCCCACGCAGCCGGAGCCGGAAGTCCAGGCTCAGCCTGCCGAGGCGAAGCAGACCGAGGTGCCGCCGACCCCGGGACCCAAGCAGGAGGAACGCGTCCCCCTCGCCGCGCTCAAGGCTGAGCGGGAGAAGCGGCAGCAGTTCGAACGGGAGCTTCAGGAGCTTCGCGCTGAGAAGGAGAAGCTGAAGACGGCCGAGCCGGAGAAGCGGCCGGACTTCTTCGCAGATCCCGAGAAGTTCGTTGCAGAGGCACTTCGGAACGGCGAGCAGGTGGTCCTGCAGCGCATGTACGCCGCCCTGGAAGCCGACGCGCGGGAGCAGTACGCCGACTACGACGACGTGCTGGAAAGCCTGAAGCCGAAGCTCGCGGAGAACCCCGCTCTGCATCAGCAGATCTTCGGCGCCCCGAACCCGGCGAAGGCTGCCTACAAGCTGGGCAAGCAGCTGCAGGAGATGGAGGCGCTGAAGGACCCGGAGGCCTACCGCGCCCAGCTTGAGAAGGAGCTGCGTGAGCAGATCCGTGCCGAGCTGGAGGCCGAACAAAAGGCCAAGGCCGCAGCCGCAATCCCGCCCGACCTGGCATCGGCACGCAACGCACGCACGGCAACGGCCGTGCCCCCCGAATCCGTCTTCGACGACATCTTCAAGAGGTAAACCACCGTGGCAGAGACCATCATTTCCCAGGCCAACCGCGCCAAGCAGTGGGACGCCGAGTTCTTCAAGGAGTACGTGCGCGCCAACCGCTTCAAGCGGTACATGGGCACGTCCACCAACGACATCATCCAGGTCAAGAACAACCTGACCAAGAAGAAGGGTGATGCCATCACCATCCCCCTGGTCGGCGCCCTGGACGCAGACTCCGGCTACAACGACGGATCGACCAACCTGGTCGGCAACGAGAAGGCGCTGCCGAACGACGGCCACCGCATCCAGATCGGCGTGGTCCGCGATGCGACCGTCGTCAACGTCGAGGAGGAGCAGGCGTCTCCGTTCGACGTGCGCAATGCCGGCCGAGACGCCCTCAAGACCCTCGCGATGCGTTACCTGCGCAACGACATCATCGCCGCGCTCGGCTCGGTGAACGGCATCCCGTGGGCAGACGCAACCGCAGCGCAGCGGAACACGTGGAACGCAGCCAACAGCGACCGCGTGCTCTACGGCGCCGACATCGGCAACTTCAACGCCACGGTTTCGACCGCGCTGGGCAACATCACCGCGGAGCAGACGCTCAACAAGGCGATGGTGTCGAAGCTCAAGCGCATCGCCCAAAACGCAGTGACGGTGAACGGCGACGGCATCCGCCCGTACGTGTACGGCGAGGACGAGGAGACCTTCGTGCTGTTCGTGGGTACTGGTCCGTACCGTGACCTGAAGCTGGACCTGGCTCAGGAACATGCCGACGCGCGTGAGCGTGGGCGCAACAACCCGCTGTTCACGGGCACCACGTCCCTCTACTGGGACGGCGTGGTGATCCGCGAGATTCCGGAGATTCTGGGGCTCGGCGGCGTCGGCGGCGAGGGTGCGCAGGTGTCCCCGATCTACCTGTGCGGTGCGCAGGCACTGGGCGTCGCCTGGGCGATGACCACCAAGACCACCACCCGCAAGGAAGACGACTACGGCTTCCGGCACGGCGTGGGCTTCATGGAGCTGCGTGGCATCGAGAAGATCCAGTGGCGCCAGGGCGAGTCCGACGCGAAGGACTGGGGCGTCGTCTCCGGCTTCGTCGCCGCTGCATCCGACGAGTAACCGACAGGGCGGGGGCTCCGGCTCCCGCCCACTTCTTCTTGAGGTAGCGCATGGCGACCTATACACGGGCCGATCTGGTCCGCTCGGTGCTGAGCGAGTTGGGGGTGATCGACGGTGCGGAAGCGCCGGAGGCGGAGGACTATGCCCTCACGGACGCCCGATGCCAGCAGGAGCTGGAGCGCCTGCATGAGGACGGCATGGTGACGTTCGATGTGGACGGCCTCATCCCTGCGCGCTACTTCGCCCTGCTTGTGCCGCTGATCGCATCGACGCTGATCAACGCCTATGGCGTCATGGCGCGCCGCGAAGGGATCAAGGAGGACGCTAGGGAGGCGCTCCGTGGCCTGGCGCGCCTCCGGCAGAAGCCGGACCTCGGAAGCGTCACGCAGGCGACCTACTACTGATGTGGCAGCCTGTCCCCATCGTCGGCGGCGCCTACTCGGACGAGACGCGACCCTGGTCTGCGCAAGACTGCGTCAACTACCTGCCGGTGCCGGCTGAGCGCCCTCAGGGCCGTTCCCCATCGAAACTCCTTACGCCTCCTGGGCTGCGCCTGTTCGCAGCTGTAGGCACAGGCCCTTGTCGGGGCGCTCGCAACGTCGAGGGCGCGCTGTTCGTCGTCTCCGGCAACACGCTGTATCGAGTGCATGCCAACGGCAGCAGTACCAGCCTCGGCACCATTCCTGGTGTTGGCCCGGTCGGGATGTCGCACAACCAGATTACGGGCGGCAACGAGCTCCTGATTACTGCCGGATCGAGTGGGTACGTCTTCAACACCCGCACATCCACACTGTCCCGCATCACCGATCCCGGCTACCCGGGTGCGGTCGCTGTGGACTACGTGGACAGCTACCTGGTGCAGGTCGAGCCGTTTGGCCGATTCTGGTTCCACTCGGAACTCGCAGACGCAACGGACTACAACACCGTGGACCGGTACGAGTCCGAGGCGTCGCCGGATCGGATCGTCACGCTCAGGGTCAACCAGAGCGAGGTCGTGGTCTTCAGCGAGCGCACCATCGAGTTCTTCGACAACGTCGGCGCAGCGACGAACACCTTCCAGTCGAAGCGCATCGTGATCCAGACAGGGATCGCGGGCCGTGATGCGGTCGCAGCCATCGACAACAGTCTGATGTGGCTTGGAGACGATGGGATCGTCTACCGACTGAACGGCTACCAGGCCGTGCGGATGAGCACGCATCCCGTCGAGCAGGAGATCAGCCGCTGCAACATCGCTCTGGCGCAAGCAACGGTGTGGGAAGACCGAGGACACAAGGTCTGGTATCTGACGTTCCCGGATGGGCTGACGTGGGGATACGACGTCGCCTCTGGTGAATGGCATCGCCGCCAGTCCTACGGGCTCAGGCGATGGAGGGCGGTCGGGCTGGTCAGGTGGCAGGACCGATGGCTGGCCGGCGACTACGCCAACGGGAACCTCTACGAAGTGACCTGGGATGAGGCCACAGAGAATGGCGCCCCTCTGGTTTCTGAGCGCATCTCTGGCGTGCTGCACGGCGAGCAGAATCGCCTACTGGTCGCGGGCGTCGAGTTCGTATTCGACACCGGCGTGCAGTCGCACTCAGACCCCGACGCGTTCGTGGACGTCCGCTACAGCAAGGACGGAGGCCGAAACTGGTCGAACTGGCGCCGCCGGTCGCTCGGTGAGATCGGCGAGTACGCGAAGCGCGTGAAGCTGCTCCGCCTGGGCCAGGGCCGGCAGTGGGTGTTCCATGTCCGCGTGTCGTCGTCCATGAAGCGCGATTTGCTGGCCGCCAGCATCCTGTTGGAGCCGTGCGACCGATGAGGATCATCGACCACTTCATGCCGGCGCCCCATGCGACCCGGCAGCAGGGGCTGTGTGCGCCCTTTATCGACTGGGCCGCGCCCGACGGCGAGGTCTACAAGCGCGTCTGCCTGACGCACATCCCCGGGCTGCAGGATCGCCTTGAGGCCGAAGTAGGGCCGGTCGAGATGCTCGGCATGGGTTTCCGGCTCAACTTCGGCGGGGAGCTGCCAAACGCCGCCATCCACTCCGACGTTGGTTGGGGCACGCACGCTCTGGTGCTCTACCTCAGCGAGGGCAGCGGCGGGACCGCGTTCTGGCGGCACAAGGCGACGGGTGCGCACCGCATCGACCCGGGCCAGTTCGAGTTGCTCGAACAGGTGCGCGGTGATTGGGACAACGCTGACGCCTGGGATCAGGTCGCGCTGGCGGAGATGCGCTTCAACCGGGCTGTGATCTACGAATCCGCGCTGTTCCACAGCCGCTGGCCGTTCGCGGCCTTTGGGTCCGGTCACGACGACGGCCGACTCATCGCGGTCGCATTCTTCAACCTCAAGGAGCCTGCCGAGTGATCCGCGCAGCGACGCACGACGACATACCAGCCATCGTCGAGATGGGCAGGAAGTTCTACGCGACGACCAGCTATCCCAGCTTCGCGCCCTTCAATCCTGAGTCCGTGGCGGCGCTCGCCCGGATGATGATCGACACCGGTGTGCTTCTTGTCGCCGACGAGGGTGAGCTGGTCGGCATGGCCGGCCTCGTTGTCTGCCCCTTCATGTTCAACGCCGACGTGCTCGCTGCCCACGAAGTGATGTGGTGGGTGGACCCGGACGCGCAGGGGCGCGGCACAGGCAAGGCACTCCTGTCGGCGATTGAGCCGGCATGTCGTGCGCGCGGCGTCGGCGCGATCCAGATGGTGCATCTCCACAACAGCCCGCCGCAGGCCGCGGTGCTCTACGAGCGCCTTGGATATAGGCACAGCGAATCCTCTTACACGAAGGTGCTCACATGGCAGCAGTGACCGGAGCGGCAATCGGGGCCGCGACCACCCTCTACTCCACGAATCAGGCGAAGAAGTCGGCTCAGGGCGCCGCCAACGCGCAGGTCGGCGCGAGCAATGCGGCCATTGCCGAGCAGCAGCGGCAATTCGACCTGGCCCGACAGGATCAGATGCCGTGGCTTCAGGCGGGCCAGACGGCGCTGTCGTCGCTGGAGCGCCTCAACAGTGGCGACTATTCCGGCTTCGAGAACTCGCCGGACTACCTCTATGCGCAGGACCGAGGCCTTGCAGCACTCGACCGCAGTGCGGCGGCCCGGGGGTCGTTGTATGCCGGGGGCACCGACGCTGATCGGATCAGCTTCGCCTCAGGCCTGGCGACGCAGAACCTCAACAACTACCGGAACTCCCTGAACTCGATGGCCGGGCTGGGGCAAACGACGGCCTCCAATCTTGGATCGCTCGGGCAGAGCGCGGCGAACAACGTCAGCAACGCCCTGATCAACGCCGGCAATGCCCGCGCGTCGTCCTACCAAGCTGCGGGCCAGGCGAACCAGAACGCGGCGAGCGGCCTGGCGGGTCTCGCCGGCTGGGGCATTGGGCAGTACCAGAAGGGCAACGCCTGGAACTGGGGAGGAAACTCCTGATGGCCTCTCCGTTCGAGTCGATCATCAACGGCTACAGCGCCGGGCTGCGTCAGGGTCAGGATGTGTCCGACTTCCGGCGCCAGAGCAAGTTGGCCGAGCTGTCGTCGCAGGCGTACACCACGCCGGCCGCGGGGCAGCAGAGCTTGCTGGCCCAGATGGCAGCGGTCAGCCCGCAGGCGGCCATGGCGCAGCAGTCTGCGTTCGGTGAGCAGGAGGACCGGCGCCTGCAGCGTTTGGGTGGAGCTGCTCGCTACCTGGAGTCGGCCCGCCAGTCGGGTGACCCCGCCAAGGTGCAGGGCGCATGGGCTGCTGTGCGCCCGATGCTTGCGCAGGATTTGCCCGATGGGCAGTTCCCGGACCAGTGGGACGACGCGACGATGGCGCCGACGCTCTACGAGGTGCTGGCGAGGACGCAGGGTGCTGGTGGGGCTGGGACGGCCATTCTCTCCACGTACGTTGATGACCAAGGTCAGCGTGTTGCGGTCCATCGCGACGGCACCACCAAGGTTCTGGGCGGCGCGGACCTGGGCCAGAACCAGCAGACGATCACGGTGAAGGGCGCCGATGGCCGAGAGCGGCAGATGACGTTCAACCGCCGTACCGGCCAGTACGAGGAAGCGCAGCTCGCTGGTGCCTCGGCGATGCCTGCGCCTGAGCCTGCGCGCCAGTTCGCCGGGGCGGCCGGCCAGCCCATGGGGGTTGACGACGTTGCGGCCTTCATCGAGCAGGACATCGGGCGCCCCCTCACGCCGGCCGAACGGCAGCAGATTGCGACGGGCGACTTCAACATCCCAGCGACGGGGGCTGAGCAGCCGGCGCGGCCGATGCCGAGCCTTGTTGCCCCATCTCCGGCCGCGGCCAGTCCGTTCGTGAGCCGTACCCCGGAGGAGCAGGCCGCTCTGACGCGCGCAGCCGAAGAAGAGGTCACGCTAGGGAATCTCCCGCGGCGGCAGGAGATCGAGACCCAGGGGGCAGTGAGCCGTGAGCGGGCTGTGGGTGATGTCAAGCACGAGCAGGAGAAGCGTGCGAACGCGGGCAGGGCGCGCTTGGCGATGCAGCAGGCGACGGACCGTGTGAACCGAGTCGATACGCTGGTCGATGGGATCCTCCCGCGCATCAACTACGCCACGGCGGGCTTCGCGAGCCTGGCCTCGGCGGTTCCCGGCACGCCAGCGGCTGATCTTCGTCGAGACCTCGGAACCCTCCAGGCCATCGCCGGCTTCGATGAGCTGAACGCGATGCGCGCATCCAGCCCCACTGGCGGCGCGCTGGGCAACGTCACCGAGCGCGAACTCGCATTCCTCCAGTCAGTGGTCCGGAACATCGAGAACAGTCAGTCGCCGGAGCAGCTACGCCGCAACATCGAAGCCTTCCGGCGCGAGGTCAAGCAGTCGTGGCAGCGAGTTAACGAGGCGTACGAACAGGATTACGGCACATCCAGGCAGGCCGGCGCTCCTCAGCCCGGCACCGTAGAGGACGGGTGGCGGTTCCGGGGCGGCGATCCAGCCGACCCCCAGAGCTGGGAGCGACTCTGATGTCTGGTCCGTGGGAGAAGTACGCAAATCGACAGGAATCGCCCACTGCGGGCCCCTGGACTCGCTACGCACTGCAGGCCCGTACGGAGCCGGCGGAGATGGAGCCGATGGTCGTGCGTGCGTCGGACTCGGCAGAGCAGCGTGAAGTGCGGCCCTCGCTCTTCCGCATGGACTCTGACTTCCGCCGTCGGGCAGGCGTAGACCCGCTGTCGATGTTCGGCGCCGCAGCAATCGACACCTTCGGCGGTGGCCGTAGCGCAGCGCGCTTTCTGGCATGGCGGAGTGGCGGGACGGCGGGCCAGTCGGAGGGCGGCCAGCCCACGGTCACTCTGCCGGACGGGGAGACGTACCGCACTTCGGATCCGGGTCTCGATTCGACTGACGTCGCCAAGGCCGGAGGGAACATCGTGGCAATGGCTGTCCCAGCGACGTGGGCGGCGAGGGTGGGGCAAGCCCGAAACCTCGGGATCGGCCGCCGTGCGGCGCTGCAGGGCACTGCTGCCGCCACCGCAGACACCGGGCTTCAGGCCGTCTTCAACGCGGGCGAGATCGATCCCACGCGCACCGCGCTCGCGGGTGCCGGCGGTGCTGGCGGTGAGCTGGCCGGCACGGTGATTGGCCGCATTGGCGGCAAGGCGATGGAGTTCGCGCGCAGCATGGGGAGCAACAGGGAGGCCGCTCGGGCACTGGCACGCGAAGCCGGCATCGAGAACGTGTCCCCTGACCAGCTGGCGCGCCTGAGCAACGCCATGGAGGAGATCCGAGCGGGCGCCGACCCCCGAGCAATCCTCGGGCGCGAGGAGTTCGGATTCATCTACACCCAGGGCCAGCGGCTGACGGAAGGAGCCCGCAAGTTCCAGCAGCTCAGCCGGGAGGAGGTACTGCGGCAGACGCCGGTGTCCAACGGGCCGATGTTACAGGCGGAGCAGTCCAATAGGCGGGCCCTGAGCGATGCGCTGGCTGGAATGGGCGAGCGGTTCGGTGGGCGGCCCGGCTCCACACCTGCTGAACTCGCGCAGGGCGCAGCCTCGCGCCTCGGGCAGCAGGCGGACGAGCTTAGCGGGCGGATCAGTGCGGCCTACGAGACGGCCGGGCAGGGCGGGCGCTCTGCGGTGAGCGCAGAGGCTGTCGCAGGGCTCCCCAACCGCCTTCGCAATGCGGTGCGCGAGTTCGCACCCAACTTCGACACGACGCCAGCGACTGCGCGCACGCTAGAACAGGTGCGGCTGGCGACACAGAACATCCTGAAGTCGGCCGAGGGCGGCAATGTCACTGGCGTCACGCTACGGGCGCTTGAGACGCAGCGCCGTATCCTGAACAACAACATCAACGCAGCAACCAATCGGGCGGACCGTGCGGCGATGGTGGCTGTGAAGCGTGAATTCGATGGCTGGCTGGACGAGGCCGTGGACACCGCCTTGGTCACTGGCGACCCGTCGGCACTGGCGGCCATGAAGGAGGCCCGCGCGCTGCGCGCCGAATTCGCCCGCCGCTTCGAGGGTGGCGCCGACTCCGACAGGTTCATCGCCGGGCTCCTTGACGGGAGCCGTACCCCGGAGGAGCTGGTCAACATTGCGCTTGGCGCCGGCCAAGTCAGTAAGTCCGGTGCGGCTCGCTTCATCGAGAGGTTGCGCGTTGCCGCCAACGGCGACCCGGAGGTGATCGGACGTCTGCGGGCCGCCCACTTCGAGCGGATGACGCGCGGGAACAACGGAGAGCCTCTCAACATGGGGCAGATCATCCGCAACATTCGCTCAAGCGAGTACAGCAACGCCAGTGTAGTGAAAGCGCTCTACAGCCCTGATGAGTGGGGCCAGGTACGCCGGCTGGCGGCGTCGCTGGAGCCGCTTGTGGCGCGGGGCGAATTCGGGCGCACCTCGGGCACAGCGGAGCGCCTCATGCGGACTTTCCTCGGTCAGGGCCTTAACGGCGTGCCGCTGCTAGGTCCTGCGATGGAGTCGGTGCGTGGAGCCCTCAACGCAGTGCGCGCGGCGCGTGCGGTCAGCGACCCTGTGCGGGCGCACGGCGGGGCGCATCCAGGAGTGCCTGCCGGATTCACGGCAGGTGCCGGCGCCGCCAGCAGGGAGGACTAGATTCCTGGGATGTAGCCGTCGCGCAGTAGCTTCCTGCGCGCCATGTTCCAGCCCAGCGCGAAGGACAGGCCGGCGACGATGATCAGGACGGGCCACCAGATTCCGAAGTAGCGGATAGGCAAGGCGAGGGCGACGCCGCATGCAGTCGCAGCGATGCCCTGCACGACGCGCGACTCCATGAATCGGATCAGGAGCCTCTGCCACCTCGGGTAGACGGCCACATCCTTCATCACCACCAGTCCCCGCTGTCCGGTTCGACGACCGCGATCCTACCACCCAGCCCGGCTTGATTCGCCGGCTGGCCTCTTCACCCTTTCACAAAAGCGAAACCCCCGAGCAGCGGCCAGGCTGCCCGAGGGTTCTTGATCCACCCGTGTAGACGGCACGAGGGAACCGTGATCGATAGTACCAAGTTCGCACTCAGAGCGATGTGCCATATGCTGAAAATTCTCGACAGACCCGGTTGGGCGTACTGGCTGGCTTGGGGCGTTGTGGTGAGCATCATGACATTCGGGGTCGCCAACATCATCGCCGCGATCAAGCTCTAGCCCCTCCCGACGACTAACGACCCAGCCCCGCCTCGCGCGGGGCTTTGCATTTCCGGAGCCAGCATGCCCACGCGATTCCTCAACCCCGCCCCGGTATTCCTCGACCTGCTCGGCCTGGGCCCCGTCATTGGGGGAAGCCTTGCCTTCTACGAGCGCGGGACGACCTCGCCGAAGACGACCTGGTCGGACCCGGGGCTGTTCACGCCGAACCCCAACCCGGTGCCGCTGGACTCGTCCGGCCGTTCGAACAACGAAATCTGGCTGGATGGCGAGTACAGCGTGGTGCTGCGCGACAGCCTGGGCGCCACGATCTGGACCCGCGATGTCGTGCCCGAGTCTGCGGCCGGCGGCACGATCCCCAGCCTGTTGCCGGGCCAGTTCCTGACGAACGATGGCAGCAACCTGCTCTGGCAGCCCGTGAGGCAGGTGCCCGACCCCAGCGGGTCCGCGAATCGCCTCCTCAGCACCGACGGCGCCAACCTGATCTGGGTTCCGCCGCCGGACATCCCGCAGCCGCCTGATCCTGACGTGACGGAAGGTTCTGGGTTCTTGCAGGTGCTCGACACGCTCCAACAGTGGGGCACCGCCACCATTCCGGCGTCCGGCGACACGAATGCGTCGATGCAGATCAGCTTCCCGACCGGCTATGCGGCCACGCCGTACATCGGAGTCACGGTCAACACGCAGACGCCAACGAACTCCGGGCACTTCGTGATCCCGGCTGTCGTCAGCCAGTCCCCAACAGGCTTCACCGTCATCGTGGCGGCGTCGGAGTTCCAGAGCTCGACCCGGATCCAGAGCGCAGTCCCCGTTAGCTGGTACGCAATCGGGAAGAAGGCGGCCAGCTGATGCCGAACAAGTCGCTGCTGCCGCGCTCCGCTGCACCGCTTGTCGATGCCACGGGCCGCGCCACTCCGGAGTTCTACCGCTGGCTTCAGTCCCTCGGTGCGGTTTCTGGAACCGACGGCGAAGCGCGCCAGTTGATCGCCGAGATGGCCCGAAAGCTCGGATCTCCCGATGGGTCCATCGGCAGGATC